>JBCDFB010000106.1:0-8347 GCA_039178655.1 Pseudomonadota bacterium
GTTCGCCGTCTGGCTCTCCCAGGCGGTCGTTTCGAATGTTGTTGGCTTTGGGCCGGTGCCTGGCTGGGCACCACCTTTTGCCCCCGCCCACACTGTGTCCGAGGGCTCGGTGATTCCAGAGCCGCCGCACCTCTCTGCTCCGCCCTTCAGGTCAGTTTGGTTTCCAATATAACCGAGGACGTTTGCTGTCACCCACGTCGAACGGCTCGACCTGTCCGATGTCCGAGTTCAATGGACATTCCGGGCGGCGTTACAACGAACGCTTTAGTCCAGCTTCTTTAGGTTTAGGGGGGCCGCGTGAGGCACGAGACTCTTGGGGTCTAGGGCCTCCGCATGAGAGCCTGACCGTTTCGGATTGACCAAACGCCTCTCCGGCTGAGGATAATGTGCGTGCCACATGTAGAGCCGGCGGAGGCAGCCATCTGCGGTGCCCTGCACACCGCGTTGGACGCGGATGATGGTAGTCGCAAAAGACGGTCGAATCCGAGAGGGCATCAGGTACACGCTGCCGGTCCGCACTTAGCGCATATCCGTTCCGGTTTTTTGTGACGCCCCCATCAGGGCGGTTTTCGAAGGGGCCGACCCTGAAGTGCACTGTCAGCCGCGCACTTCGCCCATGGGCTTCCGCGTGGGCTTATCCCCGCGCCATGAAGTGACGCGATACTGCGGCGAGAGGGACGATTTTCGCCACGGGGAGAAGTTCATGGCCGACCGTTTCAAGGATTTTGCAAGGGGCCTCACGGCGCCTGCCAGCGACGCCTTTGCCGTCACCGCCCACGACAGCACCGATTTCCCGCTCGCCGCCCGCGCGCTTTATGTGGGCCGCCCCGGCGACGTGTCGCTGGAAACGCTCGAGGGCAATGAGGTGACCTTCGTGGGCGTTGCCGCCGGCACCGTCTTGCCCGTGAGCGCGGTGCGCGTGAACGATACCGGCACCACCGCCGGCGACATCGTGGGCCTCTTATAGCGCAGCGCCATTTTGGGTAGCGCAGCGCCATTTCGGGCGGGATGAACCAAAGCGGCCGGTGCTTTAGACGAGCGCGGGCCGGATGTCGGTGCGGGCAAAATCCGCACCCACGAAGAGAAGCGGGCAGTCGTGCTCCCGGGCAACCTCATAGGCAAAGCAGTCGCCAAAGTTGAGGCCGGCGGGGTGGAGCCCCTTGCCCCACCTCCCGTATACGGCTGCGATGCGCCAGGCAGCCGCCGCCGTCATCGTCACCACCTCGAAGCCGAGGCCGTTCATGAGGCGTTCCATCTCTGCGCCCACACCGCGCTGGGCCGCCACGATCAGCGCTTCGGCCGCCGTCCCCGCTGAAATCAGAACCCTGTCTTCCGCCACGAGGGCGGCGACGCATCCGTCCGCCTCAGGCTCGTTCAACAGGATCGCCATCAGCGCGGACGTGTCGACGGCAATCATGGGGCAAGGCCATCCTCGCCATAAAGAAAATCCTGGCTGCGGGCGGCGTCCGGCCCTGGCGTCGGCTGCTTTGCGGATGCGCGGATCCCGTCCAGCAGCGCCTGCCGGTCCTCACGGGTCGGCGTGGGCCGGACGGGGACGAGGCGAGCCGCGGCATGGCCATGGCGGGTCAAAATCACCTCGTCCCCGGCTTCGGCCCGGCGGACGAGCTCGGTGAGCTGGCCCTTTGCATCCGTCACGGAGATCCGCATGGTCGACCCTTCATAATGGACCGTTTAATGGTCCATTATTTATGGGCTGCGCGGCGGCAGCACAACCGCTGCGCCCCAGTTGGGCGTCCGGTGAGCGCCTGGAAGAATAGGGCGGGCATCGGACGAGCATCGGGTGCGCGGCGGGGGGAGCTTCAGTCCGGCGCGGCGGTGAGGACGAGGCCGCACACCGGCGCCGAGACCCCCTCCATGGCGCGGACCGCTGCCGACAATGACGGCCGGGTGGTGAGCCCCACCTGGGCCACCATCACCACCCGGTCCGCCTTGGGGCCGACGATGCGCGCATCGGCAAACCGCCGCACGGGCGGGCAGTCCAGCACCACGCAGTCGTAGCGGGCCGACAAGGTCGACAGGAGCTGGGAAAACCCGTCCGACGCCAGACGATCCGCGGCGGACGGGCCGTCGCGGCGGGTCATGGGGTGGGCGAACAGGATTTCCGGGCCGGTGCCCATCACGGCCGCCTCCACCGTCGCCCGGCCGGCCATGACGGCTGACAGATCCGGCCGCCGGTGGTCGCTCTTGACGAGCGAGGAGAGGGTCCGGCGGCGAAGGTCGCAATCCACGATCACGGTGCGCTTGCCCATCTGGTGTGCGGTGAGCGCAAACAGGAGCGCAGTGGTGGTTGCCCCCTCCCCGCTTTCGGGCGCGCAAAAGGCAATGGTTTGGGGCGCGTGATCGCCCACCATCAGCGATGTGCGCAGCTGGCGCACCGCCTCGGCGAGCGCCCCGTCAGGGTTCGCTTCCATATGAAAAAGGAGCGTGCTGGGCGACGGGTTCCCCGCCACAAGGGGCAGCGTTGCCAGGACCGGACCTGCCACATCGGCCTCCGACAGAATGCTTTTGCGCAGGTTCTCCCGGGTGAGGGTGACGCCGGCGCCCGCAAAGGCCCCCACCATGAGGGCAAGCGCCAAAACGCCGGAAAGCGCAGGGCCGGCCCGGCGCGCCCCTTCCGCCGGTGACAGCACCGTGAGCCGCGCGCCGGTGGCAGGGCTCGCCGCGCTTTCTTCAAGACGGGTGAGGACCGCCTCATGGAGGGTCCGGCTTGCGGCCGCCTCCCGCCCCAGAACGCGCACATCCACGGCCGCTTCGCGCTGTTGGACGGTCCGCGTTTCGAGCGCCCGCACCTCGCGCTTGAGGGTTTCGACGCGGCGGGCGGCGGCCTCCCGGTCCGCTTTGACACCCGTGGCAAGGATCTGGAGCTCCCGGGCGAGGGCCCCGCGAACCCCTGCAATCTGGGCCGGCAAATTGGTGCGACGGGGATGGCGGGGGGCCACTGCCGCCAAATGCGCCTCAAGGGCCACGAGATGGCCCGCCTCCCGTTCCAGCCGCGCCACGGCGGCGGCGCCGGCGAGGTCGACCGCGGCGGCGGCATCGCCCACCGAAAGGCGGGCGTGGCGCGCATCCAGCACCGCCAGGTGTTCACGGGCTTGGGCAAGGGCGGCGCGGGCCTCCGGAAGAGTGCGCACGGCGGCATCGGCGGTCGTGTCGGCGGTATCGGTGGCAGCACCCGTGCCCAAGGCAAGGGCCGCCTCGGCCTGCTCGACGGCCAGTTCCTTTGCCCGCACATCCTCGCCAAGCGCGGCGGCCTTTTCGCCCAGCCAAATGGACAGGGCACGGGTTTTGTTGATGGCCGTCTCTTCCCGGTGCCGGGCGTAGACGTCCGGAAGGATGGCCGCAATCCTTTGGGCCACCCCCCGCCGGGGCGCGGTCACGTTGATGCGCACGGCCGCCGAGCCTTTGACGGGGCTGAAGGCAATGTTTGCCGCAATATTGCGGGCAACGGCGCTACGGCGGCGGCCATCGTCCGCCTCCGCCGTCCGCCCGGGCACGAAGAAGGCTGGCAGCGAGATCCTCTGGGCTACGAAATAGGCGCCGGGCGTGGCAAGGCCGAGATCGTCCACCACCGCCGCGGCGAGGGCCGTGGACGACAGGGTCTGCACCGCATCCGCCCGCTCCCGCGCAAGGGCCGGCTCCGGCTGCGCCTTTGCGAACGGCTCGCTCGCCCCCTCCAGCAGCACCTTGAGCGAGGCGGTGTAGCCCGGCGCCCGCTCCGCCCACACCGCAAGCGCCACCACCACCCCCAAGAGCGCTCCGAACACCACCGTGCGCCGTCCCTGCCACAGCGTTCGCGACAGACGCCAAAGGTCCGCCTCACCCTCCGGCGGGCCGGCCAATCCATGGCCATTCGGCTGGACCGGCGTCGCAAGAAAGGGAGAATGAATGTTCACCGCCCCCCCTTGCAAACCGAGCAGCACACGATGCGCATTTCTCGCTTTGATTGTGATCTGCCTGTGACAACCGCCCCCATCTGCTTAGTGCCGCTCCGCTCGTCGTGTCGCCCATCTGAACAACAAAATACTGATATTTTTGGTATTATTGAGATCGAAGTATTGCCGGCGCCACATTGGATGCCGGGAATTTATTCCGCTTTTCCTGAACTACGGCCTTTCAAAATTAGCAAGGGGCTGATAGATCTTCAACTATAAATTGACATTTAGGGTTAGGATCAGAGATTGCCGCCCAAGCTCGCCATGAAACACCGCCGAGAGCGGCAAAAGCGCATCCGCGACATTGCCTTTGCGCTGGCAGCGCTTTGCCTGCTCGGCCTCGTGCTGCCGGCGATTGCCGTGCTGAACCTTTGGCTGAACCGGGGGCCGCTGTTTTACCGTCAGGTGCGCATGGGGGCGGGGCAGCGCCCCTTCGCCATCATCAAGCTGCGCACCATGCAGCCAGGGCGGGTGCGCGGGGCGGCAGCGCCCATGGAGCGGGGGCGCGTGACGCCGTTCGGCGCGTTTTTGCGTGCCGCCCATGTGGACGAGCTGCCCCAGGCCATCAACATTCTCATGGGCCAGATGAGCCTTGTGGGGCCCCGGCCGGACGTTTGGAACCACGCGGTGCGCTTTTGCCGGACGGTGCCGGGCTATGCCGCGCGCCACGGAGTGCGGCCGGGCCTCACCGGCCTTGCCCAGGTGCGCGAGGGTTACTGCGAAGGGTTTGACGGCGCTGCCCGCAAAACCGCGGCGGACCTTGATTACATCGCCTCCGAGGATGCGTGGCTCGACGGCAAGATCGTGCTACGCACCGTAGCGGTCATCGCCGGCGACCTCATGAGATGGCGCGGTAAATCTGCTCCATCGCAGCCGCCGCTGCCGCAAAACTGAATTTTTTTGCGCGCGCGCGGCCCTTGTCGCGCATGTCGCCCGCAAGGGTTTCATCGGTGAGGACGGCGTGGAGCGCGCCCGCCAGCGCCTTCGTGTCGGATGGGTCCACCAAAAGCGCCGCATCCCCCGCCACCTCCGGCAGCGCCGACACGTTGGACGCAATCACCGGAACGCCGGCTGCCATGGCTTCCAGCACCGGAAGGCCAAAACCCTCATAAAACGAAGGGAGCGCAAAGGCACTGGCGCGGGCGTAGAGCGCGGCAAGGACGCCGTCGCTCACAAAGCCCGTCTTGTGGACCCGGTCGGCCATATGGTGATCGCGGATGGCAGCATCGAAAGCGCCGGCGTCCCAGCCCGTGCCGCCGGCCACCACCAGGTGGTGGGGCACCGCATCGCCAAGCCGGGCAAGGGCGGCCACCAGGCCATCAAAATTCTTGCGCGGGCTCGCCTGCCCCACCGCCAAAACGAAGGGTTTTGGGAGCCCGAGCGCGGCAAGACCGTCATGGTCGGCGGGCGGTAAAGGGGCTGCCCCTTCGGGCACCACATGGGTGCGCGGCCGCACCCCCTCCCCGGCCACGCGCAAAAACTCCTCCCGCGCAAATGCGCTGACGCAGACCACGGCATCGGCCCGGGCGGCTTGGGCGAGAGCCCGGCGCATCACAAAGGGCCGCGCCTTGCGGAAAAAGGCCCTGTGGGTGAGCGGGCCAAGGTCATGGACCGTCACGACGAAGGGTTTTTTGGTGGCAACGGGATAGCCGAGCGAAGCGGCATGGACCACGTCCGGCGTGAAGGACGTGAGCCGCTCCAGCGCCGGCGCCCCCAAAAACGTCCAGGCGAGCGAGGTGCCCCGCCGGCCGGTGGGCAGGAGCAGCGCACCGGTCTCGGAGGGGTCGGCCCGATCGCTCCAGGCCGCCACGGGCACTACGTTAAGCCCCGGACGCACCGACAGCGCCCCGTGAAGCTCCCGGGCATAGCGCGCCAGCCCAAACCCCTTGGAACCCGCAAACTGGTTTGAAAAGAGCGCAATATTGAGGATTAGGCCGTCCCCTCGCCCGCCGCCGGTGCGCTGCGATGCTGAGCCTGCCAGTGCAGTGTCCCGTGGCTGCCCAGCGTGGTCATCCAAGGCCGTGATCGTTGGTTGATGGGAAGCCCGATGGTCAAGGATTGTTTTGCGGACTTTGCCGCCATTCGCAACGACGACCGCAAAGACCGCTATGGCTTTGTCAGCTGTTCCAAAAGCCCTCTTTTCAGCGCATCGTATTCCTGTTGGGGAATGCCTTCTATCGCGGTATCCCGATCTGTCAGCTCGTCTTGATATTCGTCCGGCGCTGCAAATCTTGCACCCGGCCTGACGAATTGGCTGTCTGTCAGGTCATACCGCTTTCCTTTTATGCGGTTGTAATAGTGCCAGACGGTTGGGTACCGCGTTCGAAGTACTTCCCCGCCAAATAGATCATTTATGACTGCGCTCGTGACGTTGCATTGGCCATTGGCAGGATTCTCCGCCGACCATTGTTTAGCTGTTTTGAGTGACCACGCCTTTTCCAGCGCTTCCCTAATCCGTTTTTCATCGAAATTCATATCCCTTGGCTCCAATCCGTCTGACGTTGCCCCGGAAGTGTCCCCGCTCATAGCTGGACTCTGTTCGTGTTGTGATCCCATCGGGACCGGGTTGCAAACTCGTTCGGGGTGAGACCGCCGAGGCTCCTGTGCGGGCAGTCTTGGTGGTAGTTGAGCCGCCATTCCTCGATGAGGGTCCTGAACGGTGTGTCCTCACGCGTGCGAAGTATCTACGGCGTCTTGCCGGCGCGTCCCCATAGGTTGCACCCGGACGAACCCCTTGCGGTGCCAGACCGCGGCGGGGAGACTGTTTTAGCGCCATCGCAGAAGGACCATACCCGATGACGAACCGCCCCCTTCCTCAGAAGACGATCGGCGTCCTTGGGGGCTGCTCGAACGTCGCCACGGGCGAGTACTACCGGCTGCTCAATGCTATCGCCAACGAGCGGCTGGGCGGTTGGGATATCGCCGAGACGCTTATCGCCAGCATGAACTTCGGCAACATCGAGGCCTTCGTTCGCGCCGACGACTGGGACGGCCTGGCTGTCTACATGGATGGGAAGGTGGCGGCGCTGGCCGCCGGAGGGGCGGACCTGCTGCTGTGCGTGTCAAACACGCTCCACCGCCCGCTGGAGCCGATCGCCGCGCGCCACGGCCTTGACCTCATCCACATCGCGGACCCCACCGCCGCCGCGATCAAGGCGCGGGGCCTGCGCCGCATCGCGCTGTTCGGCACGCGTCCGGTCATGGAACAGGACTACCTCGCAGCGCGCTACCGCGACCGGCATGGGATCGAGATCGTAGTGCCCGACGACGCCGAGCGGGCCGAGATCGACAAGATCATCTTCGACGAACTGGTGAAGAACGACGTGCGGGAAGCGTCGAGAGAGCGCTACTACGGCATCGCCGACCGCCTCGTGCGGGAAGAGGGCGCACAGGGTGTGATCCTCGGCTGCACGGAAATCTTCCTGCTGATGCGGCAGGCGGACCGGCCGGGCCTGCCGATGTTCGACACCACTCGCCTCCATTGCGAAGCAGCCGTGGAAGCGGCTTTGGGTCAAGGTGAATCGGAAGCAGATCGGATGTCCGCTTAGCAGAGCCGTTCAGCTGCACCGTCGCAGAAGTACAGCCTTTTGGGACAATCGGACATTCGGCGGGCAATGCAGAAGGGCCGAAAGGGCGCCTCGCACGCATTTCGTCATGACGGGTTCCTGGCCGTCACGGACGACTTGGCAGACGAAGCGGGCGCTCGGCGCGCCCGCAGACACCGTGAAACTTGAAACAGAACCCTCCATTTTATTTCATGTGTGTCGATGCGAGAGAAATGGGTGACTGAAAAAAGAGACCCTGAATAGGGAGCTTATTATGAACTTCAGTCGGAGCGAACCAGTTAAGTTTCAATTTTGCTCGTGATAGCGCCAGCTCTGTTTGCGGACCATTCTTCATCTGCTTCGCCGAGGAGCGCCATAATCTGATCAAAGGCCGTATCGGACGCTTCCGAAGAAATGCTGGGGTTGGCAGGCCCCGAAGGATTATCATCATTCGGTATTGTATCATATTCAAGCTTGTCCCTGATCGCATACAACTTTACGAGCACTGAGCGATAATGCACCCATCGCCAACTGTAACTAGCATAAATTTCCCAACTTGCAGTAGCTGCAGCAGCGGCGCTGAATATAAGTGCGACTACGCTCAATAGATTATCATCACCTCGAAATATTTCATACTCATTCAGACCTAATAGTACAGGCGTGGATCCTGCAAAAAAAATCAATGCAACACGGCACAACGAGGCTGATAGTCGCATTCTATTCCGTTTTTCGCGATACTCAGGTATGAGATCGTTAAGCTTATTCTTTACAAAATCTAGCTTAGTTTCGGGTGCTTCCATGAAGATGGAACCTTTATTACAAAGTAATCAATGAAATTTGTAGTTCGCA
>JBCDFB010000107.1:0-8337 GCA_039178655.1 Pseudomonadota bacterium
GATCGAACCGGTAGGACTGACCGCGGTTGGTGAAAATATGGATGAAGAGGCGCCCATCATCCGCCAGCCACGATCGTGTTCGCTCCAGAAGCGCCCGCCAATTGGACATGTGCTCGAACATTTCGATGGACACAATGCGGTCGAACGGGCCGCCGGCATCGAACTCAGCCATGTCCGCGGTGATCACGGTGAGGTTGTTGAAGCCACGCTCCGCCGCACGGCCAAGAATGAACGCGCGTTGGGACGATGAATTGGACACCGCCACAATTGACGCGTTGGGGAAACGCTCTGCCATTTCCAAGGTGAGCGAGCCCCAGCCACACCCCAATTCAAGGATGCGCTGCCCATCCGCAAGGCCAGCATTTTCAATGGTCTCGTTGAGGGCAATGGCCTCCGCCTCGGCCAGGCTCGTTTGGGCGTTGGCGTACCGGCAGCATGAATACTTCAGCCGGGGACCTAACACCTTTTCAAAGAACGCCGCCGGGATCTCGTAGTGCTGGCGGTTCGCTTCGTCCGGGTGGACCGCGATGGGGTGCTTCGCCATCTCCGCTGCGAACACCTTATCATGGGCCGGGTCCGGCGCGCCGTGCCTTTGCCGCGCACTCGCCACCAGGCGCTCCACGCCGGCAGTGAGCATAAAGTCAGGCAGCGGTGCCTTTTCAGCCGCCCCAATGACGCGTGCAACCATGCTCATGGAGCTTAGCCTTTCCGTCGCGGCCCGGGAAAGAAGGCGTTCACACGCTGCTGAACACGCTCATACGCTTCCCCGCGCGAGGCCAGCATGTGCTTTTCCAGCGGCGGGATCCCAGACCCGTAGTTAAGAAGCACATACATCATCACCGGCGGCAGCAGGGCAAGGAATGTCAACCAACTGACGGCAAATCCGGCGAACGCGATGATGGGAATGGTGCACCACCACAGCCATTCAAAGAAATAGTTCGGGTGGCGCGTGTAGCCCCACAGCCCCTCCTCGCACACCTTGCCGCGGTTGGCCGGATCAAGGCGGAAGCGCGTGAGTTGGTTGTCTGCAATGGCGCCGCCCAGCACGGCACCGATGGCGACCAGTGCAGCAACACCATCGAGGAGTTGGGGGAACGGCGCCGGGTTCGACGCTGCCGCGGCAACCCCAATCGCCAGCCCGGTGGAGGCGATGGCTTGTGCTTGGAGCGCCATGAACATTTTTGGCTCGACCGACGCACCCCACTCCTCCCGCAGCGCCTTGTAGCGCGGATCCTCCGAAGAGCGTAGCGCGCGCTGGGTGAGCGAGATGACGAGCCGCAGCGACCAGAACGACACGAGCGCTGAAAGGAGAAGTGTGCGGCCCAGCGCGTCGCCAGCCGCGCCGACAATGGCGATGAGGCACGCCAAACCCGTTGCGCCGGACCAGATGACATCGATCCACACGCTCCGCCCATTCCGCTGCACCACGTACGCGACCAGCATCGCAACAAACAAAAGAGCGGCGGCAAAGATAATGGCGATCAACACGGTGGGCACCTAATGAACGTCTGAAACATGGTGAGCAGAGAATGTTTGCGCACGCGATGTGACAAACGACTCACCCGCCCGATTGTTCAATCAACGCCGCCCATGGGCCCTTGTTGCAGCCGGCCGGCGCGGGCGCTCAAGTACCGCCTGGAACCTGCCCACTCATGCGGCCCGTTCGGCGCGCTCTGCGAAGTGGTGCTCGATGAGCTTGCCGGTGCGGCGATAGTGCTCAGCCAAATGCGCGACCGCCTCGTCGGCGCGCCTGGCCAACGATAGCTCCATGAGCTGCTGATGTTCGGCGTGCAAATCCCGCTGACCGCCGGCGGTTGCGCCATTCAACAACGGGTAACGGTAGCGCTCGGTCTGCACCGATAACTGTTCGGCGAACTCCGTCAGCCAAGCGGAACCTGCAGCGCTGATGAGGGCTGAATGGAAAGCGTGGTGCCGCGCTTCAAGCTCCTGCAGTTCGTCAGGGCCAAGTTGCACACCCTGCGCGGCGTAGCGCGCGGCGCGGCTCGACAGGGCGTGGAATCGCGCCACGATCCCCACTTCCCAGGCCTCGTCACCGCGCTCGATGGACCGGCGCAAGGCGTCGCTTTCGATTAGCACACGGGTCTCAATGGCATCCCACATCTCCGCGATGGAGACTGGCGCGACGCGAAATCCCTTCTGCTCCTCCAGCATCACCAAGCGCTCGGACCGCAGGCGGCTTAGCGCTTCACGGAGGGGCGAGAAACCGGCGCCATACCGCGCGCGCAACGCCACAAGGCGCAGCGGTTGGCCGGCAGCGAGCGTGCCGTTGATGATGTCGGCGCGCAGCCGGTCATACACCTGCTCCCCGAGGGTGGGGGCACGATCACGCTCTTGAGAGCGTTCGGCGGTGTGGGCATCGGCCATGCGCATAGGTCGGGGGTCCAATCTGCCTTGGAAGTCGCGCTGAGTGCACCGGATCGGAGCACGGGTGGTGGAGTAACCCATGGCGCCGGGGAGCGCCACGCTCGGCGTAGTAATTTCGAAAGATTGTGTTTACATCGAAATTCATGGTGCCATGTGTTCCAACCGCACCGCAACTGGAGGCTCGCTATGGCTACCGTCCGGGAGAACCACCGCGAAGATGTCGCAGGGCGTGCCAATGTCGAGGATACGCCCGAACTCCTCGCCTACTATGACGAGCTTGACCGGCTCGGCGCCGGCGCGCTGTGGACGGTGGCCAACAAGATCGAGCCATGGGAGCCGAAGTCCACCTCGATCCCGATGATCTGGCGCTACAATGCGCTGCGCGATCATGTGCTGCGCTCAGTTGAACTCGTCACGCCCGAAAAGGCGGGGCGCCGTGTCATCTATCTTCGCAATCCCGGGAAGGAGGACGCCGCTGCAGCGGTCGGCTGGCTTTATGCAGGACTGCAGGTGATGCACCCCGGCGAACGGGCGTCGGCGCATCGCCATTCCGCCTCGGCAGTCCGCTTCATCATCGAGGGTACAGGGGCCTACACGGTGGTTGACGGGCACAAGATGACCCTTGGCCGGAACGACTTCGTACTCACGCCCAACGGCACCTGGCACGAACACGCCGTGGCCGAGGACGGCACCCCCTGCATCTGGCAGGACGGGCTCGACATCCCGCTGGTGAACACCCTCGAAGCCAACTTTTACGAGGTGCACCCGGACCTTCAGCAAGCCGTCAGCTACCCGGTCGACGACATGACGAAGACATGGGGCAACCCCGGCTTGACGCCTGGCGGCACCACCTGGTCGAACGGCTATTCCCCGCTCTTTAAGTATGAGTGGGAACCCACCTACGAGGCGCTCAGCCGCTACGGCGCGGTCAACGAAGGCTCGCCCTTCGACGGTATCTTGATGGAGTATGTGAACCCCGTGACGTCAGGCCCAGTCATGCAGACCATGGGGGCCTCCATGCAGATGCTGCGTCCGGGCGAGGCGACGCGCGCGCACCGGCACACCGGCAGCTTCCTCTATCACGTGGCCAAGGGGCACGGGCACTCCATCGTGGATGGCAAGCGCCTCGACTGGTCCGAGCGGGACATCTTCTGCGTGCCGTCTTGGGCCTGGCACGAGCATGCAAACGGCTCCGACACGGAGGATGCGTGTCTGTTCTGCCTTAACGACCTCCCGGTGATGCGCGCGCTCGGCCTTTATCGGGAAGAGGCCTTCGGCGACAACGAGGGTCGGCAGCCCATCGTCAGCACCAACTGACCTCGCTGGGCCCGGAGAGGGTCCGCAGTGCCACACACCTTCGCACCCGGTAAGGGGCTGCGCAGGGCCCCAAAGAAAGCGACACGATGAAGCTTGTGACTTACCGCACCCGTGCCGACGGGGCGGGCCAGTTGGGTCTGGTTGAGAACGATACGGTCATCCATGTGCCGGCCCTTGATCCGGCCTTTCCCGACACGATGCTCGACCTCATCGATATGGGGCCGGCGACGCTTGCCCGCCTCACCGATGCGGCTTCCGCCTATCGTGGCGCCTGGCCTATCGGCTCTGCCGTCCCGCTCGCCAATGTCTCGCTGCTCGCGCCCATTCCCCGGCCGCGCAAAAACATCTTCGGCATCGGCCTCAACTACGTGGAGCACGTGGAAGAATCGAGCCGGGCACTGGATACAAATAAGGAACTCCCCACCGAGCCGGTCATTTTCTCCAAGCCGCCGACCGCTGTGATCGGGCCTGGACAGGCCATCGAGCACAACGCTGCCATCACGCAGCAGCTCGACTGGGAAGTGGAATTGGCTGTGGTGATCGGCACGCGCGCCAGCAAGATCGCCGTTGAGGACGCCATGGGGCACGTCTTCGGCTACAGCGTGATGATTGACGTCAGCGCGCGCGACAACCGCCGCGCGGGCCAGTGGATCTATTCCAAAGGTCAGGACACGTTCGCGCCATTCGGCCCCTGCCTCGTCACTGCCGACGCGGTTGCCGATCCCCACGATCTTGACCTGTGGCTGACCGTGAACGGCGTGGAGAAGCAACGCTCCAACACGCGCCACATGCTCTTTAAGATCCCCACGCTGATCGCAGACATCTCGGCCGCGATCACGCTGGAGCCGGGGGACATCATTGCCACCGGCACGCCTGAAGGGGTCGGCGCCGGCCGCTCGCCGCAGGAGTGGATGTGGCCGGGCGACGTCATTGTGGGCTGCGTGGAGGGGATCGGCACCATCCGCCATCCCGTCGTGGCAGTGGGGACAGACGCGCCGGGGCGCCGGCCGTGAGCGGTGACGGGCTAGGCACCGCAGCGCGCAAAGGGGCCATACCGGCACCCTTTACCGCGGCGGTCGCCCAACTGGGCGCAGTTCCCTACGACGCTGCAGCGTCTGCGGCAAAGGCGGCCGAGCAGATCCGGATCGCGGCCGACGCGGGTGCGCGCCTTATCGTGTTTCCGGAGGCATTTTTGGGCGGCTACCCGAAAGGCGCGTCGTTCGGCGCACCTGTCGGCATGCGGCGCCCTGAGGGCCGGGCGGCTTTCGCAGCTTATCATCAGGCCGCCATCGCGCTGGACGGCCCTGAAGTGGCGACACTCACGGAGGCAACCGCAGAGACAGGTGCGCTCGTGGTGATCGGCGCCATTGAGCGCGACGGCGGCACGCTCTACTGCACGGCCCTCATCCTCGACGGTGCCCGCGGGCTGGTGGGCAAGCACCGCAAGCTGATGCCGACCGCCGGCGAGCGGCTGATCTGGGGGTTTGGCGACGGCTCGACCATGCCGGTCATCGACACGGAGTTGGGCCGGATCGGCGCGGTGATCTGCTGGGAAAACTATATGCCTGCCCTTCGCATGCATATGTATGCGCAAGGCATCGCGCTTTACTGCGCGCCCACGGCCGACGATCGCGACACGTGGATCCCCACCATGCAGCACGTTGCGCTGGAAGGGCGATGCTTCGTCCTCACTGCGTGTCAGTACATTACGCGCGCCGCCTTCCCGCCGGAGCACGAATCAGCCCTCGGCGATGATCCGGACACCGTCCTCATGCGCGGCGGCAGCGCCATCATCGATCCGTTTGGCCAGGTCCTCGTCGGACCGAGCTTTCAGGGGGAGCAACTCCTTTACGCACAGATCGACTCTCGCCGCATCGCAGAAGGCAAGTTCGACTTCGACGCCACCGGGCACTACGCGCGGCCCGACGTGTTTCAACTCACCGTCGATGACCGGCCGAAGGCGGCCGTCGAACGGCTCAGCCAGCGCTGACATCGCACACGTGCAATTCGACCTTGACGCCATCGCGCCGGCCATCGGCTACAAGCTCCTCACCGCAACGGTGACGCCACGGCCGATTGCGTGGGTGACGACGCTCGGACCCGGCGGAACGGTCAACGCAGCGCCCTACAGCTTCTTCAATGTTATGGGACACGCCCCGCCCACGCTGGTGGTCGGCCTGCTGCGCGACAACGACAGGGGCTTTAAAGACACCGCCGCCAACATTTTAGAGGGCGGCGAGTTCGTGGTGAACCTTGTCCCCGGTGCGCTGGCGGAGGCCATGAACACCACCTCCATCGACGCGCCGCGCGGGGTCAGCGAATTGGAGCTGGCGGGGCTCAGCACAACGCCGTCCAGCAGGGTCGGCCCGCCACGCATTGCAGCATCACCTGTCGCGTTCGAATGCGTCCTTCACGCCTCCTTGCTGACCGGGCCGCAGCAGGCGATCGCGGTGGGCCGCATCCTCTCGATCCACATCGCGGACGACCATGTGCTCGACGCCGAGCGCGGGCATGTGGACACGCCGTCATTGGACCTGATCGCCCGGATGCACGGGTCAGGCTGGTACGCCCGGACCCGCGACACATTCCAGCTGACACGGCCCAAATGGTCCGGCGCGACGGCTGGGGCGCCGAGTAATGTGGCGCCCGCTAGCGCCGATGAAGACGCACCGAAGCGCAAGGATGACGCGGGCGCTGCTTGAGGGGCGAGGCATGCGCGGGCCCGCGGCGGCGCACGTGGTCGATCCTCCCGGAGGACCGCTCGGTCAGGCGCAGTTGGCGATTTTGCGAAGGCAACCGGGTCGTGTTGCACGCGGCATGATTTGCGAAAATCATACTTTACTTCGAAAGTATGCACACTACGGTATGGGGAGCCTCTGCCGGGCCTGTCGTGCCAATCGCTGCGCGGCAAGGTCCGGATCAATGAAGGAAAGGCGTTCGCTATGCATTCATTCGCCCGTCGCCTCGTCGCCGCCACTGCGGTCCTTGCCGTGCCGTTCGCTCTCACCCAGCCAGCGGTTGCGCAGGCGCTGGAACTGCGCCTCGGCACCGGCACCCCTCCAAGCCATGTGTGGACACGTGCGGCCGAGCGCTTTGCGCAGAACATTGCCACGGCGACCGATGGCGAGATCACCATCACGGTATTCCCCGCCGCGCAGCTCGGCCCGGAAAGCGACCAGCTCCAGCAAATGCAGGCCGGCGTGCTCGACATGGGCATCATCAGCGCTGCAGCCGTGAGCAGCCGCGCGCCGGCGTTCCTGGCGTGGTTCTCCCCCTTCGCCATTGACGATGTGGCAGGCACGGTCGAGGCGGCGCAGTCAGACACGGCCGCAGCCGTGCTCGGCGAACTTCAGCCGCTGGGCCTGCGTGGGCTCGGCTACGTGTTTGCCGGGATGCGCCATATCCTGCTGGCTGACGGGACGGTTGAGAGCCTTGCTGATCTTGAAGGCAAGAAAATCCGCATCACACCGTTTCCTGGGATGCAGACTTGGTGGGCCGCAGCCGGCGCGGTGCCGACCCCTGTCCAGCTTGGCGATGTCTACCAGTCGCTGAGTAGCGGGCTCATCGATGGGGTGGACATTGATCTTGACGCGCTGGTGGGCTTTTCCATGCAGCAGGTTGCTGACACGCTGGTGGTGACGAACCACATGGCCTTCCCGGGCGTTGCGCTCATCACCGAATCTGCTTTCGGGCGGATGAGCGAGGAGCAGCAGGCAACGTTTATGGAGGTCATGGCAGAGACGCTCGGCTGGGCGGCTGACCTGCAGATTGAGACCGATGCCTCGCATCTCAAAATGCTGGAGGGGGAAATGAATGTGATCCGGCTTGAGAATGCCGAGGGGCTGTTCTCCGACGCGAATGCGGCGTTTGCGGAAGCGTTCTCGGACATTCCGCTGGTCGTCCAGTTCGGCGAAGAGCTTGGCCGCTAGTTTCGCCGACCGGGAGGGCGCGCCTGACCGCCCTCTCATCGTTCGCGCGAGCCACATGCTCGTCAAGGTGGAGCTGGCGTTCTGCCGGCTCCTCATCGTCGCGTTCGCCACGCTGTTGGTGGTCAACGTGGCCAAGCGCTACCTGTTCAACGCGCCGATCTATTTCGCCGAGGAATTGGCCGTCTACATTTTGATTTGGATGGCATTCCTCGCCATCGCCGCCACGGTTGCACGCCGGGAAATGATCGCGCTCACCTTCGCCGTCGATGCCCTGCCCGCTCAGGTGCGCCGGGTCATTGATCTGGCGGTGATTGGGACGACCCTTGCCATTGCTGTCCTCCTGCTCGTGGTCAGTTGGCAATGGCTCTTCTCGCCCGCGGTCCGCTTCGAGCAGGCGCTCACCCTCGGCATCGCCAAGCGCCCGTTCCTCGCCATCGTGCCGATTTTCTTCACCCTCATCTCGTTTCACCTTGTGGCCAATATGGTGGAGCGCTGGCGCGAAGGTGCGCCCGGCGCGGCAGCGTGACGGGAACGGTTTGAGGATGGCGTTGTGAGCGGGTTTGCCTTCGGCGCCTTCCTGCTGGCCGGGATGCCGGTTGCGTTCGTGCTGCTGGCGGCGAGCCTCGTCTTCGTATTCGTCAGCGGAAATGCACAACTCCTGACCATCCTGCCGAACACACTATTTAGCGGGCTGGAGCTCTTTGAC
>JBCDFB010000108.1:0-8318 GCA_039178655.1 Pseudomonadota bacterium
GAGTGCAACGGATCGGACGTCTTCGGGTCCGACATCTGCACGTGCCGCCCGTACCTTACCCACGGGATCGAGGAGTGCATCAAGGACGCTCAGGCAGGCGGCGCCGGCCTCATCGTCTACAATCGCAAAGAGGGCCGGGCGCTGGGCGAGGTGACGAAGTTTCTTGTCTACAACGCCCGTAAGCGCCAAGCGCAGGGTGATACGGCATCGGCGTACTTTGAACGAACCGAATGTGTCGCCGGCGTGCAGGACGCAAGATTTCAGGAGCTGATGCCGGACGTTCTGCACTGGCTTGGCGTGACGCGGATCGACCGCTTCGTGTCCATGAGCAACATGAAATACGATGCCATCACTAAGTCCGGCATCGTCATTGGCGAGCGTGTGTCGATCCCGGACGATCTCATCCCTGCCGATGCGCAAGTGGAGATCGAGGCCAAAAAGGCCGCCGGATACTACAGCGAGGCCGGCGCGGTGGAAGACCTTGCCAAGGTCAAAGGGCGCGGTCTTGACGAGTGACCGGACCGGTGCGAGCGGCGGCTCGGGCGAGATCGAGGCCGTAAAAGACGGCGAAACTGCCGCGTGGCTCCTCACGGCGGAAGCCGTGCGCATTCGCTCCGCCGCGCTTTTCGAGCGCATTAGGGACGGCCGGTCGGACCACTTCAGCTTCGAGCCTGACCGCCTCCAGGCCCTTGCCCAGGACGTTGCAGCGCTCACCAAGTCCCGTTTTCCGGACCTTGCGGTGCCGTTTCACGCACGATGGCGCCATTTCGAGGTGGGGGGGCATGACCGCTTCGCCAGCCTTGCCGCCGCCCGGAATTGGCACAACAGTGCCGAAGCGTCCCGCGCCATGGGCGACCTTGCCATTTTGTCCGTCCTTCTGGACGCAGGGGCAGGCGCCGCGTGGCATTTCCAGGAGGCCGGGTCGGGTCAGCCCATCGGCCGCTCTGAGGGTCTGGCGCTCGCCTCCTTCGCCATGTTCGCGAACGGCACATTTTCCAGTGTACCGGCGGATCCCTTGCGCGCCGATGCCCAAGCGCTCGCCCAAATCAGCGAGGAGGAGTTTGCCCGCGCCTTTCAGATCAGCGCGGACAACCCCCTTGAAGGGGCTGAGGGTCGGCTCGCGCTCCTTTCCCGTCTTGCCGCCGCGCTGCGGGACCGGCCCGATATCTTCGCGCTGGAGGATGATCCGCGGCCCGGCGGCATCGTGGATGCGCTCGCTGCGCAGGCGGAAGGAGACAAGCTGCCGGCGTCTCAGATCCTCGCCACTGTGCTGGAAGGCCTCGGCAACGTATGGCCCTCACGCCATGCCCTCGGCGGCCGAGCATTGGGCGATTGCTGGCCGCACCCGCAACTGGGTGACGGAACGCCGGGGAGTGACCTTGTGCCGTTCCACAAGCTCTCCACGTGGCTCTCCCTGTCGCTGGTGGAGCCACTCCAGGCGCGGGGCGTCACGGTCACAGCGCTCGACGCGCTGCCGGGCCTGGCCGAATATCGCAATGGCGGCCTGTTCCTCGACGGCGGCGCACTCGTGTTGAAAACGCCCGGGGCAGCTCAGCTGTCCCATGCCGTTGATGCCCCGATCATTGTGGAGTGGCGCGCGGCGACTGTGACGCTCCTGTCCGCCATTGCACCGATGATCCGCGATGTTCTGGGCGTCGATGGGGAGCGCATGCCCCTTGCCTCCGTGCTTGAGGGCGGGACCTGGCTGATGGGCCGACAGTTGGCAAAGGCCGCCCGGGCCGACGGCAGCCCGCCGCTTGCAATTATCAGCGACGGTACGGTGTTTTAAACGTCCGCCTTCAGGCAGCGACGGCTCACTTCAGCAGGACCACCATGGCAAGTTCCCCCTCCGTCACAGTGATCACGCACCCGCTTGTGCGCCACAAGCTGACCCTGATGCGCGAGAAGAACACCTCCACAGCAAGCTTCCGCCAGCTCCTGCGGGAGATCGCCATGCTCCTTTGCTACGAGGCACCGCGCGATCTAGAGCTTGAAGACATCGACATCGAGACGCCGCTGGGGGAAATGCGCGCGCCAGTGCTTGCGGGCAAGAAACTCGTCTTCGCCCCCATCCTGCGGGCGGGTGTCGGCCTGCTGGACGGTATGCTCGACCTTGTCCCTGCCGCACGGGTGGCGCACGTGGGCCTTTACCGCGACCCCCACACGCTTTCGGCGGTGGAATACTACTTCAAAGCGCCGGAAGACCTCAGCGAGAGGCGCGTGATCGTGCTCGATCCCATGCTCGCAACCGCCAATTCCGCCATCGCAGCGGTTGATCGGCTGCGCGAAGCGAACGCCACAGACCTTCGCTTCGTGTGCCTCCTCGCCGCGCCGGAGGGGGTCGACAACTTCCATGGCCACCACCCAGACGTTCCCATCGTCACCGCCGCCATCGACGAGCGGCTCGACGACCACGGCTATATCGTGCCCGGCCTTGGCGATGCCGGGGACAGGATGTTCGGCACGAAATGACGGTTTCGCCGCGGCATCCCTTCCGCCGGGCGAGCCTAGGCTTTAGACCGCAAAGCATGCCGCCAACCGGAGCCCGCGCCAGATGTTCCCCAAGCCGCACCCGCAGCTGACCCCCAACACCTATGAATATGAGTCGCAGCCCATGGTGAAACCCACCGGGTTTCGCGAGTACGATGCGCGTTGGCTCTTCGGCAAAGAACTCAACCTCATGGGCGTGCAGGCGCTCGGCATGGGGATCGGCACGCTGCTCGGCGAGATGGGCAAGCCGCGCGAAGTCGTCACCGGACACGACTTCCGGTCCTACTCCGCCAGCATCAAGACCGCACTCATCCAGGGCATGATGTCAGCCGGCTGCAAAGTCCACGACATTGGCCTTGCGGTCACGCCGATGGCCTACTTCGCGCAGTTTGACCTTAACGTGCCGGCCGTCGCGATGGTCACCGCGAGCCACAACGAGAATGGCTGGACCGGTGTCAAAATGGGGGCGGACCGTCCCCGCACCTTCGGCCCGGACGAAATGGGCCGGCTGAAAGAAATCACCCTCGCCGCAGCGTTCGACCTGCCCGGCGGCGGCAGCTACCGCTTCGTGGAAGGCTTTGCCGAGCGGTACATGGACGACCTTGTCAAAGACCGCCGCATCTCTCGCCCGCTCAAAGTGGTGTGCGCGTGCGGCAACGGCACAGCAGGCGCCTTTGCACCCAAAGTGTTGGAGCGCCTGGGGGTCGATATGATCCCGCTCGACACTGAGCTTGACCACACCTTCCCGCGCTACAACCCCAACCCCGAAGACATGAAGATGCTCCACGCCATTGCAGAAGCGGTGCGCGAAAACGGGGCCGACGTGGGCTTCGGCTTCGATGGGGATGGCGACCGTTGCGGCGTCATCGACGAGACTGGCGGCGAGATCTTTGCCGACATTGTCGGCGTGATGCTCGCCCGTGATCTTTCAAAGCTCAAACAGGGCTCGCAGTTCGTGGTGGACGTAAAATCCACCGGGCTCTTCATGACCGATCCGGTGCTGAAGGAGAACGGCGCCAAGACCGACTACTTCAAGACCGGCCACAGCTACATCAAGCGCCGCGTGAACGACCTTGGCGCAGTGGCGGGCTTTGAAAAATCCGGCCACTTCTTCTTCAACGAGCCCATCGGCCGCGGCTACGATGATGGTCTCGTCTCGGCCATTGCGATCCTGGAGATGTTGGAGCGCAACCCGGACAAGACCGTCAGCCAACTCCGCGGCGAACTGCAGAAGACCTGGCAGACGCCCACCATGAGCCCCCACTGCGACGACGAGACCAAGTACGACGTGGTGGCCAAGGTGGTGAAGCGCTTTGAGGAGATGCACGCCGCCGGGGCCACGGTGGCCGACCAAAAGATCGCTGATCTTATCACCGTGAACGGCGTTCGCGTGGTGGCAGAAGACGGCACATGGGGCCTTGTGCGCGCCTCCTCCAACAAGCCCGAACTGGTGGTGGTGGTTGAGAGCCCCACGTCTGAGGAAAATATGCGCAAGATGTTTCACGCGGTGGATGGCGTGCTGCGTGAGAATTCAGAAGTGGGTGAATACAACCAATCCATCTGACGCCCGTTTTGCAAAGACTTCGGTCATTCCCCGTTAAGGCTGTCTCGACAAAGGATTGTGCCATGGCACACTGCCGCCGCCCGTTAACCGCCCGACAACGCGCGACGGTGTGTGTGCACAAGCATGAGACCGCTGCGCGAGGGTTCGGGGAAAATGAAGAGCGGAGCCGACGTCCGGGACCGGCGCCGCGCCCACAAAACGGCGCGCGGCGATCTCCTGACAGAACTTCCCATGGTTGCCGCGCTGCTTGTGACCGCAGTGGTGGTCGCGGCCGTCACCGCGGGCGGGCCAGTCATCGACATGCTGTCAGGCCTCAAAACGATGTGGGGCGGATAGCGCGATCAACGCAGCAGGCGGGAGGGACAGCATGATTGTCCCTAGGCATGCGGTGGACCGCTCCACCCCGGTTCATGCTGTCAGCAAGGCCGGCGCATCAGCGTTCTTGGAACGGCTCGACCCCGCACAAGCGAATTTCGCCCGCTTTTCTGGCTTCGACGGCGGTGCCGGCGCGGTCCAAGCGCTGCCCGACCCCTCAGGCCACTTCGCCATGGTGCTTCTGGGCGTCGGTGACGAGCCGGACCCGTTCGCCGCTGCAGCGCTTTGTAAATTCAAAGATGGCGTCTTCACCCTCGGTGAAGGGTTCACCGACGAAAGCGCGGCCACACTCGGCTTCCTCCTCGGCCAATACCAATTCGACGCCTACAAGAAGGTTGCCCAGCGCACCTCCAAACTGGTCGCGCCGGACAGCGTTGACACTGCCGACATTGAACGGATCGCGAGCGCCGTGAGCCTTACGCGGGATCTTGTCAACACGCCGGCCATCGACCTTGGCCCGGCAGAGCTCGCCGATGCCGCGCGGGCGCTCGCCAAACGCTATGGCGCAAAACTCACCATCACCGACGGCGAGGACCTTGAGACCGACTTTCCGATGATCGCTGCGGTCGGCGCGGCATCGACACGCCCGCCGCTCCTCATCGACATGGTCTGGGGCGAGGAGGACGCACCGAAGGTCACGCTGGTGGGCAAGGGGATCGTGTTCGACACCGGCGGCCTCAACATCAAGCCCGACCGCGCGATGGCACTCATGAAGAAGGACATGGGCGGCGCTGCGCAGGCCTTGGGCCTTGCCCAGATGGTGATGGATGCCGCACTGCCGGTGCGGTTGCGCGTGCTGATCCCCACCGCGGAAAACGCCATCTCGGGCGCCGCCTTCCGTCCCGGAGACATCCTGCGCTCGCGCAAAGGCCTGTCCGTGGAGATCGGCAACACAGACGCTGAAGGGCGTCTCGTTCTGGCGGACGCACTAGCGCTGGCGGACGAGGAAGCCCCTGAATTGATGTTCGACTTTGCAACGCTCACCGGTGCGGCGCGGGTTGCTCTGGGGCCGGATCTGCCTGCCCTCTTCACCCACTCCGACACGCTGGCGGAGGACATCCGCCTCGCCGGAGAAGACGTGCACGACCCGGTGTGGCGCCTGCCGTTATGGCCCCGCTACGCGTCATGGCTGAAGTCTTCGGTGGCGGACATCAACCACATTTCGTCCCAGCCCTTCGCAGGGGCGAGCACGGCGGCCCTCTTCCTCCACCGCTTCGTGGAGAAAGCCGGCGCCTATGTGCACTTTGACGTCTATTCCTGGAATGGAGAGGCCCGCCCTGGCCGGCCAAAGGGCGGCGAGGCCCAATCCATCCGAGCGCTCTACCAGTGGCTTAAAGTAAGGTACGCCCCGTGACGCTCGACCACCGCCTCCACGCGATCCGAGATGACCTCGCCGATGCGCGGCTTAAGGGTCGCGTCGACCGGCCGCGCTATGCGTACCCCACGCGAAAGGTGGTGATTGCGCCCTCAACGCGGTGCGAGGTTTCCCCCGGCTTCAGCGCGTTGGACACCGAATTCATGTTCGGCGAGCCTGTCGACGTGTTCGACACAGAGGACAGTGAGCCGGTCGAGCCTGACGACCTCGTTGTCAAGGACGCCTGGTCCTGGGTTCAGAGCGCCGTCGACGGGTACGTCGGCTATGTGCAGAGCGCCGATCTCGTTGATGCCCCGGCAGAGCCCCCGACGCATATGGTCAGCGCTCTTCATGGAATTCTCTACGAGGAACCCACCATCAAGCGCTACTTCATGAGCAAGCTTCCCCTTGGCGCCATGGTCACGGTGACGGGGTTTGAAGAGACGAGCGAGACGTTTGCGAAGGTTATCAACCTCAGCCAGCATCGCGACACGCTGTATCGGCACGGCCTCCGCGCCCGCTTGCCGGACACCGAGGAAGGTTACGTCCTGACGAAACACCTAAGACCGCTCGACGCGCCGGCTGACGACTTCGTGGCCGTGGCGGAGATGTTCTCGGGCGTCCCTTACCTCTGGGGCGGAAAAACGGCCACCGGGATCGACTGTTCCGGCCTCGTCCAACTCGCCCTCGCCGCCGCCGGCCACGCTGCCCCGCGCGATAGCGACATGCAGCTCGCACTCGGCCGGGACGCTCCGATTGACGGGCCGTTGAGGCGCGGTGATCTCATTTTCTGGACGGGTCACGTCGGCATCATGACCGACCCTCACACTCTCCTCCACGCCAATGGCTTCCACATGGTGACCGCGGTGGAACCGCTCCAAGAAGCCGTGAAACGCCTGAAGGAGCAGAACCTCCCCATCATCGCGGTTCGGCGGTTGGACTAGAGCGACAGCCTTGCCCTGTCTGCAGGGCGCCTCATAACCGCTTTATCTGCAAAGGAGCGCCGGGGCATGATGCCCGACCAAGCCCAGAATGACGATGCTGCGCCGCCCCATATCGATATTGACGTGGTGGAGACCGTTGCTGTTGCAACGCTCGTGAACCCGGCCCGCCGCAACGCCATTTCCCACGGCATGTGGCGTGAGCTGGAAGCGTTCGCGGCTGACGTCAATGCCGATCCTGACATCCGCGTCGTGGTGTTTCGCGGGCAAGGGTCAGTGTTTTCTGCCGGCGCCGACATCTCCGACTTTCAGGAAGATCGCGCCGGGAGTGACGGCGCGCGGGCCTACGACGACCAGTTGGAGCGCACTTGCCTTGCCCTTGAGGCCATCCGGCAGCCCACTGTTGCGCGGCTGGAGGGGCCTGTGGTGGGCGCAGGCGCCGCCCTTGCCGCGTGCTGCGATCTGCGCATCGCATCCGACGATGCGTTTTTCATGGTGCCTGCCGCGCGGCTCGGCCTTGGCTACGATCCGCGCGGGATCGCCCGCCTTGCCCGCACCTTCGGCGATGCCACTGCGCGGTGGCTCATGCTCACCGCAGGGCGGCTGCCTGCTAGCCGGGCCTTCGCAAACGGCGCCGTGCACGAGGTGGTGGAGGCCGTGGAGCTTGATGGCGCTGTCGGCCGCCTCGCATCGCGCCTGATGGAAAATGCACCGCTCACCATCGCGGCCGCCAAAATGTCGCTACGTGCCTTCGCCGACGGCGCCGAACCCACATTGATGGATGAGGCGTGGCACCTCACCGATCTTGCCGACGCCAGCGAGGACTACGAGGAAGGCCGCCGCGCATTCGCGCAAAAGCGCACGCCGCGCTTCCAGGGCGTTTAGAGCCTGTCCGGCCGGCCGTTCGACCGAACCGACGCGTTCGTGGAACGCTTCGGACCGAGCGGCGCGGGGACCGTTGCAGTCAAAGATATGATTGCTGTGGCAGGCTGCCGGCAGACCGCCGGAATACCAGCGCGTGCCGGCTACAGCGCGGTTGAAGATGCTGCCATCGTCAAGCGATTTCGGGCGGCGGGGTACGCCCTCGCGGGGACGACGCATACCGATTCCGGCGGCTTCGGCACAATGACCCCCGATCTGCCCAATCCCATCTTCCCCGCGCGCGCCGTGGGCGGGTCGAGCGGGGGCAGCGCAGCGGCAGTGGCCAGCGGCGCCGCCGAAATCGGCCTCGCGACGGACACCGGCGGCAGCGCCCGCATCCCTGCCGCCTATTGCGACCTCTACGCCTTCAAGGCGAGTGCGCAGCGGGTTCCGCTTCAGGGGATTCTGCCCCTATCGCCCAGCTTCGACGCGGTCGGCCTCTTCGCGCGGAGCGCACAGGCGCTGAGTGCTGCTGCAAAAGTTGCGCTCGACAACTGGCAGCAGCCGGCAATGCGGCCGCTTGCGCTCGATGAAGACGCGCTCGCCGCGTGCAACGATGACGTTCGCAGCGCGATCGAAGCCCGCGCGGCAAACCTTGGAGTCGCCGATCAAATCCGCTTAGGCGTCGATTTCGAACACTATTCTACAGCCCACACACGATGACGGAGTGGGC
>JBCDFB010000109.1:0-8279 GCA_039178655.1 Pseudomonadota bacterium
CCGCGCCGATGGCAACCACTTCGTCCGGGTTGACGCCCTTGTGGGGCTCCTTGCCGAAGAACTGCTTCACCGCTTCCTGGATCTTCGGCATGCGCGTCATGCCGCCCACCAGGACCACTTCGTCGATCTGGCCAGCGGAAAGCTCCGCATCCTTCAGCGCGGCGCGGCAGGGGGAGATCGTCCGCTCCACAAGGTCAGCAACCAGGCTTTCCAGCTTGGCGCGCGAGAGCTTCATGGTGAGGTGTTTGGGGCCGGACGCGTCGGCGGTGATGAACGGGAGGTTCACCTCCGTCTGCGTGGCGGACGACAGCTCGATCTTGGCCTTTTCCGCAGCCTCTTTCAGGCGCTGGAGGGCGAGCTTGTCGGAACGCAGGTCAATGCCTTGCTCCTTTTTGAACTCTTCCGCCAGGTAGTCGAGAATGCGGGCGTCAAAGTCCTCACCGCCGAGGAAGGTGTCGCCGTTGGTGGACTTCACCTCGAACACGCCGTCGCCGATCTCCAGGATGGACACGTCGAACGTGCCGCCGCCGAGGTCGTAGACTGCGATGGTCTTGCCTTCGTTGCGGTCCAGCCCGTAGGCGAGGGCGGCCGCCGTCGGCTCGTTGATGATGCGCAGCACCTCAAGCCCGGCGATTTTGCCAGCGTCCTTGGTGGCCTGGCGCTGGCTGTCGTTGAAGTAGGCGGGGACGGTGATGACCGCTTTCTCGACCGTTTCGCCCAGATAGGCTTCGGCGGTCTCTTTCATCTTTTGCAGGATGAATGCGGAGATCTGGCTGGGGCTGTACTTCTTGTTGCGCGCTTCGACCCACGCATCGCCGTTGTCGGCTTTGACGATCTCGTAGGGGACGAGGCCCTTGTCTTTTTGTGCGGTCGGATCGTCGTACCGGCGGCCGATGAGGCGCTTGACGGCGAACAGCGTATTTTCCGGGTTGGTGACGGCCTGGCGTTTGGCCGGCTGGCCGACAAGGCGCTCGCCATCCTCGGTGAAGGCCACCATTGACGGCGTTGTGCGCATGCCCTCGGCGTTTTCGACCACCTTGGCGTTCTTGCCGTCCATGACGGCGACGCACGAATTGGTTGTGCCCAAGTCAATGCCGATGACTTTGCTCATGGGATCTCCTTTTTTGGCGGACCGGCGGGACCCGTTACGGCGCCCCAAGCTTCACGAGACCGATCCCCGGTTCGTGGGTTGTAAAACAACGGGGCCTTTGCGGCCCCGTACAACCGGCAGATATAAGAAATACGGCGCGCCGCACAAGGCGGACCGGCCGCGCGTCAACGGCTGAGATTTTGCGCAAACTCGTCTTCGGCGGGGCGCAGTGCCACAAGTTCGATGGTGATGGCAACGGTCGGGCCAAGGTCTGCGCCGCTTGCCGCAGCGTCTGCGCCGAAGCCGAACGCGTCCCGGCTGAGGAGCGCTGTTCCCTCCGCAATGGTCCGCTCGCCATCAACACGCAGGGTAAACGGGAGCGTCACCGGATGCTGGACGCCGCGCGCGGCGAGCACGCCTTCGGCCACGAAACCACCTTCCCCGTCGCTGGTGATGGTCTGCGCGTTGAAGCTGGCGATGGGATTTTGCGACGCGTTCACCCCATCGGACCCTTTCAGCTGCGACAGGCTGACCCCGCCCTCTGTCTGCGTGAGGCTCTGAAGGTCCATGTTCGCCACGATGGACGAGCCTTCAAGGTTGTTCTCGTCGAAACGGATTTCGGCGTCGAAGGAGGGGATTGTCCCTTTCACGCCGCCGCGCTCGAACCGGAATTCGTAGCCGACGGTGCTGTCTGCGGTGACCACCGTCCAGAGCGGTGCGGCGACAGCCGCGGGGGCATCTTCAGCCGCAGCGCTCTGGGCACCGCCGGACGGTGCGCGGTTTGCTGTGATGGCCACATTGACGGCCACCTCAGCGCTCAGCCAGTCGCCGGTGGCGTCACTGTTTTTACCGATCGCATAATTGAACCGGTCGATCGTGAGTGTGCCTTCGGCGGTCGCGCGGTCGCCCTCGATCTGGAGCGTGAACGGGAGGGACTGGGGGACTTCCTCTCCCTTTATGGAGAGCGTGCCGTCGGCCACGTAGCCGTCACCTTCGGCGCGGATGGTGTCGGCGGTGAAGCGTGCGGTGGCGAAGTTGGAGGTGTTGAAGCCGTCTGCCCCCATGAGGTTGCCGCGGGAGATTTCGCTGCTGTCCACACTCGCCGATGACGTGTCGATGACAACGTCTATGGATGCATTGGCGAGGTCGTTCGGGTCAAACACGATGGTGGGCTCAAATCGGGCGAAGACGCCCTCCACCGTTGCGCCTGAGTAGATGAAGCTGAAGGTGAGGCTGCTGGCCTCCGGATCCACGATCCAGGAATGGGCGGGCTGGGCCGCGGGCGCACTCGCCACGGCAGCCGCAGAGTTTTCATCCACCAGGACGCCCTGTTCCGGGGGGATGGCGTCGGCAGAGCCGAGAATGGCGCTTTGATCGGGCGAGATGGTTGCCATCTCCACCGACGGCTCCTCGCCCACGGTGCGGGCGTAGGTTGCAGCGCCCACCATGGCTGCAAAAAAGGTGACGGTGACGAGCCACGTGGTTGCATGGCCGTAGGAATTGCGCGGTCCGTCGCCCTGGATCACTAGGCTCATGCGCTTCAAAAACACGCCATCTTCGAAATGGTGTTTCAGCGCGCCGGCCACGTGGAGCACCATGAGGAACGCCATCAGATAGGCGAGGACAAGGTGCACGATTTCGGTGGCGTGGGTGAGATCGGCGCGTGCGTCAGCCGCCATCCAGCCCAGGCCCGGAAGGTGCGGCCATGGGAGCCAGGAGGCGAAGAAGAGCACCGTTTCCAGCTGGACCGGCGACACGGTGATCATCAGCCAGCCGGAAAGCGGGATGAGGATCATCAGCGCGTAGAACGCCATGTGGACGAAGTGGGAGGCGCGGCTTTCAAGGGCCGTGACGGAAGCAGGCTCCGCGGGCGGCGGATTGAACACGCGCCACATGATGCGCGCCACGGTGAGGATCAGGACGGCAAAGCCTGCCGACTTGTGAAGCTGGTAGACGGCGAACTGGATGTTCGTTCCCTGCTCCATGACGCGCACCATGGCAAAGCCGCTGAGGAGCTGGAGCATGATGAGGATTGCGATCGACCAATGAAGGACGATCGCACCGGTGGTGTAGCGGGAAGCGCGGAAAGGAGCTTCTGCGACTGTGGTCATGACAAGTGTCCCTTCCGCGCCATGGGCGGCTATTCGGCGAGGAGGAATTCCGCCTCAATCTCAACGGCCACTTCTGTACCGATGGGTCCTGCCAGAAAGTCGACGCCCCATACTGTGCGATCCAGCACACCTTCGGCCGAAACGCCGATGATGGGCTGGCCGCTCATGGGGTGATTGCCGGCACCGTTCAGTTGCGTATCTAGTGAGAACGGATGGGTTTGACCGTTCAGCGTCAATTCGCCGTTGATGACCGCAGTGGTGTCGCTGGTGATTTCAATGCCGGTGGATGTGAAGACGATTTCCGGAAATTCCGCAGCGTTCAGGATGCGGGCGGATTCGATTTCGGCATTAAAGTCCTTCTCGCCGGGGTCGAGCGTTTCGATGCTGAGCCCATTCAGCGTGACCGAAAGGGTGGAGTTGGCGACGTTTTCTGCGTCGAGTTCGACGGTGGCGCTAATCCCTTCGCGGTCGAACAGGGCGGTGTAGTTGGAAAAGCCCAGGTGCGAGATCTTCCACACAACCGAGGCGTGGGAGGGATCGACATTGTAGGTGCCCGACGGCACGTCCAGCGATGCCGCGAAGGCAGGGCCGGCAGTAAAGGCAACCGCAGCAGCGGCGAGGATCGTACGCATGGGGAGCTCCATCCTGTATTATGCGCCATGGCAAGTATCGCGCATTCCGCGGTCAGACTTAGTGTGGGGGCATGGGATGGCAAACGTGAGACCGGCTCACCGCCCCGTGAGGCTTCAGGCAGCGCTTTGATGACGCAGGACCATTAGTGCCAGCCACACGCCTGGCCGATGGGGTCGACTACTGGCCCCAGTATTTCAGCCGCGAGCGCCAGGAAATGCTGGCCGCTGCCGTGGCTGCGGTGCTTTTGGAGGCGCCGCTTTTCACACCCAAGATGCCGCGGACGGGCAAGCCGTTTTCCGTGCACATGACCAATTGCGGGCCGCTTGGCTGGGTCGCGGACAAGGATGGCTATCGCTACCAGGCGCTCCATCCCGACAGGGGGACCCCGTGGCCGGCCATTCCGGCGGACTTATTGGCCTTGTGGAGGGATGTGGGCGCTCCGGCGAACCCTGACGCCTGCCTCGTCAACCACTATCAGCAAGGCGCCCGGATGGGGCTGCACCAGGACCGCGATGAGGGGACGTTTGATGCGCCTGTGGTGTCGGTGTCCCTCGGCGATACTGCGGTTTTTCGCATTGGCGGGACGAGCCGCAAGTCGCCCACACGCTCCATCAAGCTGCAGTCGGGTGACGTGATCGTGTTCGGCGGGCCAGCGCGGCTGATATACCACGGGATCGACCGGATCATGGCCGGATCGTCGACGGTTTGGCCGGGCGGCGGACGGATCAACCTCACCCTGCGGCGGGCAACGCCGATCATCGATTAAGGGAGCATGACAATGAAACTGCTGCTGATCGTTTGCGCCTTCATTGTGGCGGCGGCCGCGCCCGCATACGCCGGAGAGGCGACGGTTGAGGGGGTGAAGGTGACGCGCGCGGCGGATGGCACGTTCCGCTTTGATGTGACCGTTGCCCATGAGGACACCGGCTGGGAACACTACGCCGATGCGTTTGTGGTGACGCTGGCGGATGGGACGGTGCTGGGGACGCGCACGCTCTTTCATCCGCACGTGGATGAGCAGCCCTTCACCCGTTCCCTCTCGGGCGTCGCCATCCCTTCAGGCGTCGACGAGGTTCTGGTGCACGCCAATGACAACGTTCACGGCGCAGGACCCAGTGTGCGAGTATCGTTGGCGGACGCCGGGTCGTAGGTGCTGGGCAGTGCCATTGCGGCGGCTGCCCGGCGGGGCGCGTCTTTCCGGCGCCGTGGCGTTGATCGGCGCGGCAGAGGCTTCGCCGATACGCGTTGCAGTGGGGCGCCTTCGTTGATGCTGTCGGCTTTAATCTGACAGGAGGGGCGGGACGTGCTCCTCCGCTAGGGCAATTGTTGCCGCCACCCGCGCAATCCGCCTGGCTCCGGGGCGGGAGGTCAAAAAGACTGGGAGGGCGCGGGAGGTGTAGCCGGGGAGGCAATGTATGAGCCTTCCGTCCCTCAGCGCGTCTTGGACCATGAACTCGGGAAGGAGGGCGAAGCCGAGCCCCTTTGCCGCGAGCTCGAACAAAATGGTGAAGCTCCAGACGCCGACGGGTCCTGTAACATCCACGGCGACCTCTTGGCCGCGGCCATGAAGGGTCCAGGTGTCGGTTGGCCGGTCGCCGCGAAACACCAGGCATGGGGCGTCAGAAAGGGCCTGCGGCGTTGCGATTGGTTGTTTGCTCAGAAGCTTTGGAGAGGCGACGACCAGTGCGCGGAATGCGCCGAGCCGGCGGGCGACAAGGCGATCGTCTTTGAAGGTGCCGACGCGGAATGCGATATCGGTTGCTGTGTCTCGCAAGTCTTCAAATGCGTACTCAGTGCGCACAGTGATTGTCAAATCCGGGTGACGCGCGCCGATGATGGGGAACAGCGTTGAGGCAAGGAAGGCGCCGAATTCCGGCATGGTGGCGATGCTGACCTGGCCTGACACGCCGGTGCTTTCCTCCCGCGCGATGTCGTCCAGCAGGTCGATCTCGGCCAGGATTGACGCCACGCGCAGGTGAAGCCGCTCGCCAAACGGGGTGAGGCTGACGGATCTGGCACCGCGCTCCAGCAGCGGCATGCCGAAGTGTTTTTCAAGTTGCGCCACGTGACGGCTGACGCCCGACTTGGCAACGCCCAGCCGGTCGGCCGCGGCACTGACGGCGCCCAGCCGCGCAACGGTGCTGAAACTGCGCAGGGCGGGCAGTCCGATCGTTCTGATTTCTTGAACCATCAGTTCAAAAGTCCCTCAATGTTCTGTTCTTTGAGTAGCCACTATGTGACGGCCAGTCGAGATTGCCCGGCAGGGGCGAGAACAAAGGGGTTTGAGGCATGAACATCCTCATCACAGGCGCGAGCGGTGGTTTCGGGACATTGTTTGCAACCGACCTGGTCAAGGCCGGCCACAAGGTGGTCGGGACCGTGCGCGATGCGAAGGGCCGCAACGCAGGCGTCGCGCAGCAGTTGGAGAAGGCCGGCGCACGGGTCGTCGAGCTTGATGTGAGCGATGACCAGTCGGTGGAGGCGGGGGTTGCCCGAGCGCGCGCGATCCTCGGCAGCATCGATGTTTTGATCAACAATGCCGGTGTTGGATCCACCGGCTTGCAAGAGAACTTTTCCGCTCAGGATCTGCAGCGGCTGTTCGACGTGAACGTGTTTGGCGTGCAGCGCATGAGCCGGGCGGTGCTGCCTGAAATGCGTGCCCGGCGCTCTGGCCTCATTGTCAATATTTCCAGCCTCTTGGGCCGCATCGTGCTGCCGTTCTGCGGGCCCTACAACGCCACCAAGTGGGCGCTGGAAGCAATGAGCGAGAACTACCGTGTGGAACTCAGCCAATTCGGGGTGGATGTGGCCGTGATCGAGCCAGGCGGCTTCCCCACGACTTTCCATGGCAACGTGATGCCTCCGTCGTCGAACGAGCGCGATGGCCAGTACGGTGAGATGGCGCAGGCTTCGAAGGCTGGGCTCCAAAGGTTCGCAGAGTTTTTGCAAGCCAATCCGCAGCAGTCCTCACAGCTTGTATCGGACGCGGTGTTGCGGGTTGTGGAGGCGGCTCCAGGCACACGGCCCTTCCGCACGACGGTCGATAAGGTGGGGATGGGCGATGTGGTCGATCCCATGAACGATCAGCTGGCCCGAGGCATTGAAGGGCTTTTCACGAACTTCGGAATGGCCGACATGCTCAAGCTGAAGGTCGATGCCCAAAAGGCGGCCTGACCTTGGTGCCGGCCGGGACCGACTCCGGCCGGCACTTCATGAATGATGAGCGATTAAGGAGCGCCCCACATGGCACACCCTGCCTTCACACCCGGATCCGTCGCCGTCGTCACCGGCGGTGCCTCGGGCATTGGTCTTGCCGCAGCGACCAAGTTTGCTGCGATGGGCATGCGTGTGGTGGTTGTGGATCGCGCTGAGGACAAGCTGGGTGCGGCTGAAGAACTCCTGCGCGGGGCCGGCGCGGGAGAGGTCATGACGGCATCGACCGACGTGTCGGACAGGGCGCAGCTGGAGGCGCTTGAGGCGCAGGTGGCCAGCGCTTTCGGCGGCACGGATTTCCTCATGAACAATGCCGGGATCGGCGTGGCCTCGTCCATCACGGGACCGCTTGACGCTTGGCAGTCGACGCTGGGCGTGAACCTTTGGGGCCCCATCAACGGCACACAAGTCTTCGCGCCGCGGATGATCGCGCGGGGCCGGCCGGGGGCAATCGTCAACACCGGTTCCAAGCAGGGGATTACGACGCCGCCCGGTAACCCCGCCTACAATGTGTCCAAAGCGGGGGTGAAGGCCTTTACCGAGGCGCTTGCCCACGAACTGCGCAACACCGAGGGCGCCAAGCTGAGCGCGCATCTTTTGATCCCCGGCTTTGTGCACACCGGGATGACGGGTGTAGCGGACAAACCCGCGGCTGCCTGGACAGCGCAGCAGACGGTTGAGTTCTTCATCGACGGCATGAACCGCGGCGATTTTTACATTTTGTGCCCCGACAACGAGGTCCCGCGGGCGCTGGATGAGAAGCGGATCATCTGGGCGATGGGGGACATTGTTCACAACCGGCCTGCCCTCAGCCGCTGGCACGAAGACTATGCGCAGGCCTTTGCGCAGCATGTGAAGGGCTAGCGCACGCGCTTGAGGAGGGCGTCGCCCGGCTCTGCCATTCAGAAACACGCGCCACCGGCACGCTCAGGTTGCTGATTGGAGGACGCATCTGTCTTCGCCTGCCAGACTTTCAGCGGCTTTGGTGGGAAGTAGCAAGGTTGCGCGCTGTTATATGAAAGGTTGACACAACCAAAAATAGATGGATTGGTATGCCCTTGTGATGGGCCATCATATTTTGCATCGAACGAACCGCTCTCTGACGAATGAAGAAATTAGTCGTTCTGATTGGCTTGATGCTCTGTCTCATACCATCGGACGATGTTTCGGCAAAAGAACTGCGCAAGATGGTCGCTTCTTGTGCCAAAGTTGCGGGCCCTCTCGATCGGCTC
>JBCDFB010000110.1:0-8268 GCA_039178655.1 Pseudomonadota bacterium
AACAAGGGCCATCAGCGCGTTGTCCTAGCGGGTCGACTGCGGCACCGGCCGGCGGTTACACAGGGCTTCTTTGGCGGTGGCGGCTGGCGCCCCGCGCTTCACACTAGCGTGTATGGCATGGATACTAAACCCAAGGTGGTGACGCGTTTCGCGCCATCTCCCACCGGCTTTCTGCACATCGGCGGCGCGCGCACGGCGCTGTTCGATTGGCTTTATGCCCGCCGGCACGGCGGCACGATGGCACTGCGCATCGAAGACACTGACCGCGCGCGCTCCACCCCAGAAGCGATCAACGCCATTTTGGAGGGGCTGGACTGGCTCCAGATCGGTGGTGACGGCGAGCCCGTCTACCAGTCCGCAAGGGCCGATCGGCATCGCGAGATCGCCGGAGCGCTGCTTAGCGCCGGCGAGGCCTACCACTGTTACGCCACGCCTGAAGAGCTGACCGAAATGCGCGAGGCCGCCCAGCGCGAAGGCCGGCCGCCGCGCTACGACGGCCGTTGGCGCGACCGTGACCCCAGCGAAGCGCCGGCGGGCGTTGATCCGGTCGTTCGCCTCAAGGCGCCCAAGGACGGCGAGACCGTGGTGGACGACGGTGTCCAGGGGAGGGTGTCTTTCCCCAACAAGGACCTTGATGACCTCGTGGTTTTGCGCTCGGACGGGACACCCACCTACATGCTCGCCGTGGTGGTGGACGATCACGACATGGGCGTCACCCACATCATCCGGGGCGACGATCACCTCCCCAATGCCGCCCGGCAGACGCTCATCTTTCAGGCGCTCGGGTGGGATGTGCCGCAGATGGCGCACATCCCGCTCATCCACGGGCCTGATGGCGCGAAACTCTCCAAACGGCACGGTGCGCTCGGCGTGGAAGCGTACAGGGAGATGGGCTATCTGCCGGAGGCGGTGCGCAACTACCTGGTGCGGCTCGGCTGGTCCCACGGCGATCAGGAGTTTTTCTCCACCGAGGAGATGACCGCGCTATTCGGTCTTGTTGCGGTGGGAAGCTCGCCCGCGCGGTTCGACTTCACCAAGCTTGAGAACATGAACGGGCACTATATCCGCGGCGCAGCGCCTGAGCGGCTGCGCCAGGCGCTGGAGCCCATCATCGACGCTGCCGACGACGGCGAAGTGATCCGCCAGGCCCTCAGCGCCGGGGCGGAGGCGCCGCTGATGGCGCTCATGCCAGGTTTGGCGGAGCGCGCCAAGACGATGGTTGAGCTTCTGGAGAGCGCCCGCTTTTTGTTTGCCCAACGTCCGCTCGCCATGGACGACAAGGCGCAAAAGCAACTTTCGCCCGAAGGAAAAGCCCACCTTGCAGCGCTCCTGCCACGCCTGACGGCGCTCAGCGTGTGGACAGTGGCGAGCGTTGAGGAGGCGGTGCGCGCCTACGCGGCCGAGGTGGATGCAAAGCTTGGCAAGGTGGCCCAGCCGCTCCGCGCCGCGCTCACGGGGACCACCACATCACCTGGCATATTCGATGTGCTTGCGGCACTGCCGAAGGAGGAGGCGCTCGGCCGGATCGCCGATCAGACCGGCTGATCCACCCGCCGCGGCAGCTCTGCGGAGAGCCGCGGCGCCAGGACCGCAAAGAGCGCTGACATGGCGAAACAGTAGAGCGCGAAGACGATGCCCTGGCTCGGAAAGTCGATGCCCTCGTCAATGATTAAGCCGGTAACGCCCGGTCCTGCGGCCGTCGCAAAGACCATCGTCGCGCTGAAGATGGACTTGATGGAGCCAATGGCGCGGGTGCCGTAGAGCGTGGGCCAAAGGGCGCTCATCATGGTGATGGCGATCCCCTGCCCAAGCCCTGTGAGGGCAAGAACGGCAAACCAGAGCCACACATCGCCGGGCAGCGAGAGGCTGAATACCGCGCATCCCAGCGGAATGAGGAAGAACGGCAAAAGCCGCTGCGGGCCGAAGCGGTCCACCAGATTGCCGGTGATCAGCGACGTGGTCACGGAAATGGACGCGTAGAGCGGGAACGCGAGCGCCATCGTGGAGAGGTCGAACCCGCGGACCTCAGAAATGTGGACCTGGTGGAAGAAGAGGCATGTGCCGATGAAGGGCGCAGCGATAATCCCCGGGAACACGGCGTAGAACGACCAGTGGGAAAGCACTTCCCGCCGCGTCCAGTGTCTGCCGCCCATGCCCACTGCATCATCTCCTCCCCCTTCGCCCTGGGGCACGCGGCCGTGACGCAGGAGGAAAAACGCCGCAGGAAGCAGCACCAGCAGGAGAAGGGCTGCGACCAGGAGCCACGTGCCGCGCCATCCGAGCACTTCCTGTGCATTCACGGCGAGCACCGGAAACAGCGCCTCCCCGATGGGAAAGCCGAGGACGGAGATGGCCACCGCCCGCCCGCGGTTGGCGGCAAACCAGCGCGCAATGGCGGTGGAGGAGATCTGCACCGTCATCCCCTGGCCGCAGAACCGTAGCCCGAAGATGGCGATGACCAAAACGGCCACATGGGGTGCGAGCGCCATGGTCGCCGCCGCGCAAGCGTAGGCCGCTAGGATGATGGTTGCGATGGTCTTCAGCGGCATCGTGTCGGTCAGCCGGCCGGCAAACACCAGGAGGGCGGCCGAGCCGAGCGTGGCGAGGGTGTAGATCCCACCCCATTCGCCGTTGGACAGGCCAAACTCTTCGCGAATGCCGCCGGCGAACAGCGCGATGAAATAGGTTTGTCCGAACGAGGACGTGAACATGAGGAGGAAGCCGGTGCCGAGCCACCAGGCGTTGCGACGGTAGAAGGAGAGATCCATGCCAACAGCACTACGCTGGGGGCGGCGGACGTGTACACTGTGGCGTCAGGCCCACTGCGCCGTGGAGGACACTTGATGGTGTGTCACGCATCCAGTAAGCCGCAAGCGTAAAAACAGTATGACGTGTATGGGGCCGGCGCCACTCGGCGGATGTGCCTGCCGTTTTCAATAAAGCTGTCGAAGGGGACCGTTCATGACGTCAGAGCACAACGCAAAATTTGCCATCGGTTCCGAAGCGGTGGACTACGAGGTCATGCACGGCAGCGAAGGGCCGAGCGTGATCAACATCGCTTCGCTTTATAAAGACACCGGAATGTTCACTTACGATCCGGGATTTACATCGACTGCGGCCTGCGAGTCGAAAATTACCTACATCGACGGCGACAAAGGCGTTCTGCTTTATCGCGGCTACCCCATCGAGCAATTGGCCGAGCAGGGCGACTTCCTGGAGACCTGCTACCTGCTCCTTTATGGCGAGCTGCCCACCTTCAATCAGCGCAAGGACTTCGTGAATAGCGTCACCTACCACACGATGATCCATGAGCAGATGAACCGCTTCTATGCCGGCTTCCGGCGGGACGCGCATCCCATGGCGATCATGGTTGGTTGTGTCGGCGCGCTGTCGGCATTTTATCACGACTCCACCGACATCGCCGATCCTGAGCATCGCCGGATCGCATCCATCCGCATGATTGCTAAGATGCCAACCATTGCCTCGTGGGCTTATAAGTATTCCATCGGGCAACCCTTCGTTTATCCGCGCAACGATCTTGATTATTCGTCGAATTTTCTGCGCATGTGCTTCTCGGTGCCGTGCGAAGAGTACCAGGTGAACCCCGTTCTCGCCCGGGCCATGGACCGCATCTTCATTTTGCATGCGGACCACGAGCAGAATGCCTCCACCAGCACGGTGCGGCTGGCGGGCTCGTCAGGCGCCAATCCGTTCGCATGCATTGCGGCAGGCATCGCCTGCCTGTGGGGCCCGGCCCACGGTGGCGCCAATGAGGCAGCGCTCAAAATGCTGAGCGAGATCGGTTCGCCGGACCGCATTCCAGAGTTTGTTGCGCGCGCCAAGGACAAGGACGACCCGTTCCGCCTGATGGGCTTCGGCCACCGCGTGTACAAGAATTACGACCCACGCGCCCGGATTATGCAGAAGACCTGTCACGAGGTTCTGACCGAGCTTGGTATCAAGGACGATCCTCTGCTTGATGTTGCAATGGAGCTGGAAAAGATCGCCCTGTCGGACGACTACTTCATCGAGAAGAAACTCTATCCGAACATTGATTTCTACTCTGGGATCACGTTGCGGGCGCTTGGCTTCCCGACGACAATGTTTACGGTTCTGTTTGCCCTTGCCCGTACGGTGGGCTGGATCGCCCAGTGGCGCGAGATGGTTGAGGATCCTTCCCAGCGGATCGGCCGGCCGCGTCAGCTCTACACCGGCGCCCGCAAGCGCGACTATACGCCCATCGATCAGCGCACCGCCGCCTGAAGCGCGGTATGACCGCAGCGCCGCGTGACCCGCGGCCTCGCGCGTTCAGCGTTTTGCAGCACCTGTGCCGTTGGCGGCAGCGGCGCCCGTGAGCGCTGCTTCCGATCTTTCGCCAAGCACCCTGTTTGGCCTTTCAGGCAAAACGGCGCTGGTGACCGGCGGCGCGAGCGGAGTGGGTGCCATGGCCGCAGCCGGCCTCGTCGCGGCAGGCGCTCATGTGATCATTGCAAGCCGCAATGGACAGGCGTGCGAAGAAGCGGCCGCTGCGCTGAATGCGGCCGGACCTGGCAGTGCCGAGGGGCTGTCCGGTGATGTCTCCACCAAAGAGGGGGTCGAGGCACTGGCGGATGCGGTGGGCCTGCGCGCCCCGCGCCTTTCCATCCTGGTGAACAACGCGGGGCGGAGTTGGGGCACGGCGCTGGAGGCGTTTCCGTTCGCGGCCTGGGACAGGGTGATGTCGCTCAACGTTGCAGGGCTTTTCACCCTCACCCAAGCGCTGCTTCCGAACCTTACCGCGGCAGCCAGTCAGGACGACCCGGCGCGGGTCGTCAACGTGGGTTCTGTGATGGGCGAGGTCCCCATGGGTGATGGCTCCTACAGCTATTCAGCGTCAAAGGCGGCCGTCCACCATCTGACGCGCATCCTTGCCAAGGAACTCGCCCCGCGGCGCATCACCGTGAACGCGCTCGCCCCGGGCCCGTTCGTGTCAAAAATGACGGCGTTCGCCACGCAGAACGAGGCAACCCGCGAGAGGGTGGGCGCGCAGGTCCCGCTCGGACGCGTGGGGCAGGATGCGGACATTGCGGCAGCGCTCCAGTACCTGTGTGGGCGAGGCGGAGCGTACGTGACCGGGGCGATCCTCCCCATTTCCGGCGGGATCAACGTGGAGACGGGTCCGCCCATCTTTGCCGAGGCCGGCCAATGAGTGCGCCCGGGCGGGTGTTGCCGCAGGTGTTGACGGGCCTGCGCATCCCGGCCGTGGCGGCGCCCATGTTCATTGTGTCGGGGCCGGAACTGGTGATCGCGCAGTGCAAGGCCGGGATCATCGGCTCGTTTCCAGCGCTCAACGCGCGGGAGGCGGATGGAGAACCGCCGCTTTTGGAGAGGTGGCTGACAGAAATCACAGAAGCGCTCGACAGGCACAATCAGGCGAATCCGGACCGCCCTGCGGCGCCATTTGCAGTCAACCAGATCGTGCACCGCACCAACACGCGCCTTGAGCGAGACGTGGAGATCTGCGCGCGTTGGAAGGTCCCCATCTGGATCACGTCGCTCGGCGCGCGGGTGGAGGTGAACGAGGCGGCACATTCCTGCGGCGGCATCGCGCTCCACGATGTCATCACCAACACATTTGCCCACAAGGCCATTGATAAGGGTGCCGACGGGCTCATCGCCGTCGCGGCAGGCGCTGGCGGGCATGCCGGCAAGCAAAACCCCTTCGCCCTGGTGGCGGAGATCAGGTCGTGGTTCGACGGTCCTCTCCTGCTGTCGGGCGCCATCTCCAGCGGTTCGGCGCTTCTCGCCGCGCAGGTGATGGGCGCTGACCTTGGCTACATCGGCTCCCCCTTCATCGCCGCCCGCGAAGCCAGAGCTGACGAGGACTACAAGGAGATGATTGTCGCCTCAGGAGCGGAGGACATCATCACATCGTCCTCTTTCACCGGGGTCTCAGGGAATTACCTGCGCGGGTCCATCACCCGCGCGGGTCTTGACCCGGACGCTCTGGTGGAAGCGGCGGCGGGGATCAGGTTCGACGGTGCAGCCGAGGGGCCGAAGGCCTGGCGGGACATATGGGGCTCCGGCCAGGGGATCGGCGCGGTGAGCGCCGTTGAGCCGGTGGAGGCGATGGTCGCGCGCCTTGCCGCACAGTACGCTGAGGCGAGGGATCGGGCGAAGGTGCTGTGAGCGATGCCGGCGCGCTCGACCTTGCAGCGGTCGATCGCTTCATGCAGCGCGCCGTTGCCGGATATGAAGGCCCCCTGAGCGCAGAAAAATTCAGCGGCGGCCAGTCCAACCCGACCTTTTTGCTGACCACGCCGTCGCGTCGGTTCGTCTTGCGTCGCAAGCCCGCCGGCACGCTCTTGAAATCGGCCCATGCCGTGGAACGGGAGTTTCGCGTGCAAAAGGCGCTCGCGGACACGGACGTGCCGGTGCCGGAAATGCTCGCCCTTTGCGAAGACGAGGACGTGATCGGCTCCGTATTCTTCGTTATGTCCCATGTGGAGGGGCGCAATTTCGATGATCCGCGCATGCCAGGCCTCGACCCGGATGCCCGGGGCTTGATCGTTGCCGAGATGGCGCGGGTGCTGGGCGCCATCCACAGAGTGAACATCCAAGATGTGGGCCTTGGAGATTTCGGGCGGCCGGGAAACTACTTTGCCCGGCAAGTGAACCGCTGGTCGAAGCAGTATGCGGCGAGCGAGACCGAGCCACTCACCGACATGGACGCACTGATTACTTGGCTAAAGGCGAACGTGCCGGCTGACGACGGCCGGGCCTGCCTCGTCCATGGGGACTACCGGATCGACAACCTTTTGTTTGTGCCCGACGGCTCGACCTGTGCGGCTGTGCTTGATTGGGAGCTTTCCACCATCGGCCACCCCCTTGCCGACCTTGCCGCGGTGCTGATGCAGTGGCGCCTGCCCACCGGTGACAGGGGCAGGGGCCTTGCGGGCGTGGACCGCGGACACCTTGGCCTGCCCAGCGATGACGCCTTCGTGGACGCCTACTGCGCGTCGGCGGGCATTGGCGACGTGGAAGGGCTTCCCTTCGCGCTGGCGTTCGCCTTCTTTCGTATGGCTGCGATCCTCCAGGGGGTGAAAAGACGGGGGCTTGAGGGGAACGCCTCGAACCCCGCGCGGGCCGCGGAGCTTGGCACCATGGTGCCCGTCTACGCGCGCGAAGGGCTGCAGGCTGCCCGGGAAGCGGAGGGTTCTATCAGTTTAGATCGCTGAAGCAGGTGCCGTCCGCTGCCATTTTTCTGATGAGCTCTGGCACCTGCCAGTAGAACGCGTCCTCCTTGGAGAACCGCTCGATGCGCTCCATCAGCGCGGATGCACCCACGGTGTCGGCGTAGTGGAGGGGGCCGCCGCGGAAGCGCGGGAAACCGTAGCCGAACAGGAAGACAGCATCGACGTCGATGGGGCGCAGGGCGGTGCCATCTTCGACCACCCGCGCCGCCTCGCAAATCATCGCCGTCAGGTAGCGCTCCACAATCTCTTCCGGCGAAAATTTGCGCGGCGTGATGCCGGCCTTCTTCCGCTCCTCATCGATGATGGCGAGCGCATCGGGATTTGCGGGCCGCTCCTTGCTGCCGGCGTCGTGCAGGTAGTAGCCGCGGCCGGTTTTGCGGCCGAACCACCCATTCTCACAAAGCCTGTCGGAGATGGGGATGTAGCGCTCCTCCTTCGGCCGGGTGGGTGCGAGGCGCTTGCGGGAGGCCCAGGCAATGTCGAGCCCGGCAAGGTCGAACACCGCGTAGGGGCCCATGGCGAAGCCGAAATCTTCCAGCGCGGCGTCCACCTCGCGGGGCGACGCACCGTCCATGACGAGGTACTCGGCCGCTTTGCGGTAGTGCGACAGGATCCTGTTGCCGATGAAGCCGTCGCACACCCCTGCGCGCACGGCGATTTTGCCGAGCTTCTTTGCAAGGGCGAAGCCGGTGGCGACCGCGTCGGGCGCGGTCTTGTCGGCAACCACCACCTCCAGAAGCCGCATCACGTGGGCCGGGGAGAAAAAGTGCAGGCCGATCACGTCTTGCGGTCGCTTGGTGGCGGCTGCGATGGCATTCACATCAAGGTACGACGTGTTGGTGGCGAGGATCGCGCCGGGCGGCGCGATGGCGTCGAGCTTCTCAAAGATCTCGGTCTTGACGGAAAGATCTTCGAAGACCGCCTCAATGATGAGATCGGCGGGCGCGACATGCGAAAGCTCTGTTGCCACCGTGAGCCGTTCGGCCAAGGCGCTGTCGCGCTGTTGCGCCGTCATCTTGCCGCGCTTGACCGA
>JBCDFB010000111.1:0-8261 GCA_039178655.1 Pseudomonadota bacterium
CAGCGCCGACACGCTGCTGATCGAGGACACCTACTACACGGACGGCGCGGAGGTGGATCGTCAGGCGTTGCACAAGCGCATTGACGAGTATGCGGCGCAACGGGGCTGGTCCATTGTCGAGGACATTCGCCAGGAGAAAGGCTCGCTGCCGCTCCTCTTGTCGGGTGACTTCAAAACCATGTGGCGCGGTGCGGCTCCGCAGGGCGGCGGTGTCCCCATTGGGCTGCGCGCGGGCCTCTTCCACCCCATCACCGGCTATTCGTTGCCTGCCTCCTCGCGCACAGCGGTTGCGCTGGCAAAAATCACTGGGCCACTCACCACCCGGCGCGTCATGGAGACCGTGGAGGACATGGCGCGGCGTCACTTCCGCCGCACGTGGTATGATCGGATGCTTAACCGCCAACTTTTCCTGGCCGGCAAGCCGGAGCATCGGCACAGGATCATGTCGCGCTTCCACAAGCTGCCGCAGCCCCTGATCGAGCGGTTTTACGCCGGCCGCCTCCCCCCTGCCTATCAGTTGCGGATCCTGTTCGGGAAACCGCCGGTACCCATTATGGGCGCCATGAAGGCATTGCCGGAGCGCGCGGCCCTCCAGGCACGTTAAACCCCCAGCACGTCAGCCATGGAGTAGAGCCCGGGGGGTTTGCTCTGGGACCAGCGGGCGGCCGTGACCGCACCGTTTGCGAAAAGCTCGCGATTTTCCGCAATGTGGCCGAGGCGGATGCGCTCCCCGTCAAGGGCGAGGATGATGTCGTGCTCGCCAATAACGGTGCCGCCGCGCAGCGTGGCAAAGCCGATGGTGCCGGCGGCGCGCGGCCCAGTCTGCCCCTCGCGGGCGAATACGGCTTGCTCGGCCAGGGCGACATCACGGCCCTGCGCCGCCGCGTCGGCGAGGAGCAGCGCTGTGCCCGAAGGCGCATCGACCTTGCGGCGGTGATGCATTTCAAGAACCTCGATGTCGGCCCCGGGCAGCGCCTTGGCCGCCTGCCGCACCAGCGCGGCGAGGAGATTGACGCCAAGCGACATGTTGCCGGACTTCACGATTGCGGTGCGCTCGGCTGCTTTGGCGATCCGCGCTTCGTGGGCCTCGTCCAAGCCCGTGGTCCCGATGATGTGGGCGGTACTGGTCTCCGCCAGGCGTTCGGCGATTGCTGCACTCACCGCCGGCACCGTGAAATCGAGCACCGCGTCGCACCCGGCAAACGCCGAGGGATCATCGCTGATGGCCACGCCCTGGGCACTGATCCCTGCCAGGCTGCCGGCATCCGCGCCGATCCACTCGCTTCCCGTTCGCTCGCTGGCGGCGCTGAGCGTTGCGTCAGGGGCATTTGCGGTGGCGCGGACCAACGCACGGCCCATGCTCCCGCCGGCGCCGACAACGCCGAGCTTCATGTGTCGCCCGGCTGCGGCCCGTCATATCCTTCCACGATCAGGACGTCGCCTTCGCTGAACTTGCGCCGCTCCACCGATGCGGCCTCGTAGCCCTCCGACCGGAAGCAATCGAGCGCTGCCTGGTAGGACGGAAACTCGATGATCACGCAGCGGGGGCGCAGGCTACCCTCCATGGTCTCGGACTGGCCGCCGCGGACCAGGAACTTGCCGCCGTGGGCTGCGATGGGTGCCTGGTTCAGCGGCACATATTTTTCGCGGTAGCTGTCCGCATCGTTGACGGTGTTGTGCACCACCCAATAGCCCTTCGGCATCAATCGTCCCCTTCTTCGGCGCCCCGCGCGGCCTTGAGTTGATAAAGCGCCTCCAGCGCGTCGCGCGGGGATAGTGCGTCGGGGTCGATCTCGTCCAGCAGTTTAAGGGCGGCCGGCGGGGGCGGCGGCCGTTCTTCCTCCACCGCGGCGAACAGGGGGAGATCGGCGGCCAGGGCTGCGCGCGCAGCGCTCCGGTCAGTCTCCTCCAGGCGGGCGAGGATGTCGCGCGCGCGGCGCACCACCGGCGGCGGCAGCCCCGCGAGCCGCGCCACCTGCACGCCGTAGGACCTGTCGGCGGCGCCCGGCGTCACCTGGTGGAGGAAGACGATGTCGCCGCGCCATTCCTTCACGCGCATCGTCGCCGTGGAGATCCGGCCCCGCTTTTCCGCCAGCGCCGTCAGCTCGTGATAGTGCGTAGCGAAGAGGGTCCGGCAGCCGATTTCATCAAGCCGTTCCAGCGCGGCCCATGCGATGGAGAGGCCGTCGAAGGTTGCCGTACCGCGGCCGATCTCGTCGAGCACGACGAACGCGCCCGGGCCGGCCTGGTTCAGGATGGCAGCAAGCTCAACCAACTCGACCATGAAGGTTGACCGGCCTGCCGCCAGATCGTCCGAAGCGCCGATGCGGCTGAAGAGGCGATCAACGATCCCGATGTGAGCGCTTTGCGCAGGGACGAACGACCCTGCCTGAGCAAGCACCACAATGAGCGCGTTCTGGCGCAGATAGGTGGACTTGCCGCCCATGTTCGGCCCCGTGAGGATCACAGAGCGGGCCGCCTGGAATGGTTCAGCTGGTGAGAGTTCGCAATCATTGGGGACGAAGCGGGAGGCATCGTCGAGCGCTGCCTCCACCACAGGATGACGCCCGCTGCAGATGACAAGGTCGTGGCTTTCGGAGAGCTTCGGGCGCACCCAGCGGGCGGCGACGGCCTGCTCGGCAAGGGATGCGAGCGCATCAAGCGCTGCAAGGGCGTCGGCCACGTCGGCAAGCGCCGGCCGCTCGGCCACGATGGCGGCAACGAGTTCCGCGAAGAGTGCGCTCTCGCGCGCTTTCGCGTCATCGCTCGCGGCAAGGATGCGGCTTTCCAAGTCGCGAAGGGCCTCGGAGGTGAAGCGCACAGCATTGGCAAGGCTTTGCCGGCGGTGAAAGCCGGCGCTGACGAGGGCGTCCTCGTGGGCGGCCGGCGCTTCAAGGAACCAGCCGAAGACTGCGTTGTTCTTGATCTTCAATGACTTGACGCCGGTTTTCGCCTGATACTCCGCCTGGAGCGCGGCAATGACCCGTCGGCTTTCGTCCCGCAGGCTGCGCGCCTCGTCGAGCGCGCTGTCCACGCCCTTCGCGATGAAGCCATCGGGCGCGTTGGCGGAGGCGGCGCGGGGTTCCAACATGTCACTGAGGCGCTCGGAGAGGTCCTGCGGGCACCGCGAAAGACCCTCCCCAATCTGCACCAAAAGCGCCGGCGGATCCTGCGGCAAACACGTGAAAACTCTTCCTGCGGAGGCGAGGGTTTCGCTGATTTGCAGGGCGTCGCGGGGTCCGCCGCGGCCGGCGGCGAGCCGGCCCACCGCGCGCATCAGGCTTTTTGTGCCTTTGAGCGCAGAGCGGATGTCAGCCCGTTCGGCGTGATGCTCGGCAAGCGCGGCCACCGCGTCTTGGCGGTCCACAATGTCGGCGAGGATGGTGGAGGGGCTTGCGACCCATTCGGCGAGGCGCTGGGCGCCCGGGCCAGTCACCGTGCGGTCGATGGTGGAAAGAAGCGTCGGCCCACCCGGCCGCGTGGGGTTTGTGAGTTCAAGGCTTGCACGGGTCGCCCCGTCGATGGCCATGACGCTTGCCGCCATATCGTGCCGCGGCGGGTCGAGGGGCGGCGGACTGTCGAGCTGGGTTGCGGCGAGATAATCCACGATGGCGACGCCGGCCGCGGCCTCCAACGCCGAGAAAGTGCCGAATGCTGCAAGATCGGCAACGCCGAATGCGCCGGCGAGCCGACCTTCTGCGCCGCTCGTGCGGGGCATCGCCAGCCGAGTCACGGTCACCTCCCGCGGCAGAGGCGGGAGGCTCACGTCGTCCGCGGCAAGGATCTCGGCAATGTCGAGCCGCGCGAGCGTTTCGCTCACCCTGTCGGCGTCCACTTCGGTGAGGGTAAAGCGGCCCGCTGCCACATCGGCCGCGGCAATCCCCACACGGTCCTTCTGGTGCGCGAGGGCAACGAGGAGGGCCGCGCGCCCATCCGGCAGAAGACCGTCCTCGGTCAGTGTGCCGGGCGTGACAATCCGCACCACCTTGCGGGCGACGACCGCCTTTGCACCCCGTTTTTTCGCCTCCGCCGGATCTTCCACCTGCTCCGCGATCGCGACACGGAAATCCTGCGCGATCAGCCGGGCCAAATAGTCCTGCGCGGCGTGGACGGGGACGCCGGCCATGGGAATCGGTTTGCCTGCGTGGGTGCCGCGGGTGGTGCAGTGGATGCCGAGCGCGTGGGCTGCGGTGCGCGCATCTTCAAAAAAGAGCTCGTAAAAGTCACCCATGCGGTACCAGAGCAGCCCGTCGGGATGGGCAGCTTTGATGGCAAGGTACTGGGCCATCATGGGAGTTGCGCCCTCGGCAGAGGGGATGCGCACCTCCCCATCGTCCGACAAACGGGCCATTCCCTTCACCGCGACCTCCTTGGCTCGGGGAGACGTTGCGGCCGCCGGCGCACGAACGCAATGCGCCCATCGCCCGATCCCCGAAATTCGGCGGCCTGCCGGCCCGGTACGGCAGCACACCACTTTGCCGCCCGCACGGTTACCGCGATGGCTTTGCGCAAATCACACTGCGTCGTCGCCGATACTGATCAGTGTTGCTTCAATATTGAATTGAACAAAACAACATTGCACAAAATGGCATGGAAACTGCGTGATCAGCCACAGTGTGGACGGGCGGCACCTGGGGGCGTAACCCTTGCTGCAGGCGGCAGCGATGGAGGGGCACTGTGGACTCAGTACCAAAGGGCCGAGGCGGCAGACCGGCGATCACCGACCAGGAGGCGCTGGACTTTCACCGACAGGGCCGCCCAGGAAAGCTCGAGGTGGCACCGACCAAACCGATGGCCACCCAGCGGGACCTGTCCCTTGCCTATTCGCCCGGCGTCGCCGTGCCGGTGCGCGCCATCGCTGAAGATGCCGACAAGGCTTTCGACTACACCACCCGCGGCAACGTGGTCGCCGTCATCTCCAACGGCTCGGCCATTTTGGGGCTCGGCAACCTGGGCGCGCTTGCCTCAAAGCCGGTGATGGAAGGCAAAGCCGTCCTTTTCAAGCGCTTCGCGGATATCGACGGCATCGACATCGAGGTGGACACTGAAGACGTCGACACCTTCATCAACGCCGTGCGCTATCTCGGTCCGTCCTTCGGCGGCATCAACCTGGAGGATATCAGAGCGCCGGACTGCTTCATCATCGAAAGCCAGCTGCGGGAGATGATGGACATTCCCGTCTTCCACGACGACCAGCACGGCACAGCCATCATCGCGGCGGCGGGGCTCATCAACTCGGCCCACATCACCGGGCGCGCGCTGAACGAAATGAAGATCGTGTGCAATGGCGCGGGTGCTGCCGGGATCGCCTGCGTGGAGCTTGTGAAAGCCATGGGCGTGCCGGCGGACAACGTCATCCTGTGCGACACGAAGGGCCCCATTTACACCGGGCGCGAGGAGGGCATGAACCAGTGGAAAACCGCCCACGCCGCGCAGACCGACGCGCGCACGCTCACCGAGGCGCTGGATGGGGCGGACGTTTTCCTCGGCCTTTCCGTGAAAGGGGCCATGACGCCGGCCATGGTGCGCTCCATGGCCAAGGAACCCATCATCTTCGCCATGGCAAATCCTGATCCGGAGGTGACGCCGGAGGAGGTGGCCGAAATCCGCGATGATGCCATCGTCGCAACCGGCCGCTCGGACTACCCCAACCAGGTCAACAACGTCCTGGGTTTCCCATACATTTTCCGCGGCGCGTTGGACGTGCGCGCCACCGCCATCAATGAAGCGATGAAGGTTGCTGCGGCTGAGGCGCTGGCGGCGCTCGCGCGCGAGGATGTGCCCGATGATGTGGCCGCTGCCTACCAGGGACAGCGCCCGCGCTTCGGGAAGGAATATGTGATCCCCGTCCCGTTTGATCCGCGGCTGTTGTCGACAATCCCGCCCGCCGTGGCAAAGGCCGCAATGCAAAGCGGCGTCGCCCGCCGGCCCATCGTCAACATGGAGCGCTACAAGGACGAGCTTTCCGCGCGGCGCGACCCGGTGGCAGGCACGCTCAGCCGCATCTTCACCAAGGTGCGCCAGAACCCCAAACGTGTGGTCTTTGCTGAAGGCGAGGAAGAAGCAGTGATCCGCGCCGCGGCCTCCTTCGTGGCGCAGGATCTGGGCACGGCGCTGTTGATCGGCCGCGAAGATATGGTGCGCCAGGCAGCGTTCGAGGCGGGCATTGAGCTCCGCTCAGGGATTGAGATTCTCAACGCGCGCCTTTCCAAGCGCAACGAAGACTACACCCAGTTCCTCTACGCGAAGCTGCAGCGGCGCGGGCACCTTTATCGTGACTGTCAGCGCCTCATCAATCAGGACCGCAATTACTTCGGCGCGACGATGGTTGCCATGGGCGACGCGGACGCGATGGTGACCGGCGTCACCCGCAACACCGCCGTCGCGCTGTCGGCGGTGCGCGAAGTCATCCCAGCAAAACCCGGTCACAGGATCATCGGGGTATCGCTGGTTCTGTCCCGCGGCCGCGCGGTGATTGTGGCGGATACGGCTGTCCACGACCTGCCCTCGCCTGACGAGCTTGCCGACACGGCGGAGGAGGCGGCGCGGGTCGCCCGGCGTCTGGGCTATGAGCCTCGGCTCGCCTTCCTCGCGGCGGCGAACTTCGGCAACCCGCCGTCTGAGCGGGCGGACAATGTGCGCGCGGCGGCCGCAATCCTGTCCAAACGCCGCGTGGACTTTGAGTTCGACGGCGAAATGCAGGCGGACGTCGCCCTCAACCCCGCTCTGATGGCGGCCTATCCGTTTGCGCGGCTATCCGGCCCGGCGAACGTTCTTGTCATGCCAGCGCTCGCCGCAGCGTCCATCGCCACAAAGATGCTCCAGGAACTGGGGGGCTCAACGGTGGTGGGGCCAATTCTGGTGGGGCTCGACAAGCCTGTTCAGATCGTTCCCCTCGGCGCCCGCGATGCGGACCTTGTGAACATGGCCGCCATCGCAAGCTTCGGCGTGAATTGACCCATGCCGGCGCATGCCGCCCATGAGCGGGGGTATGCCCAAAATTCTCATGCTGGCGATGACGTATCCGGAGCCCGCGGTGTCGGGCCATCGGGTGCGCATCCGTGCCCTCGCCAACGTTCTGAAGGAACAGGCCACGCTTCGGTTGTTGGTTCTTTCGCCAACATTTGAGGAGGATGGCGAGCGCCAGACCAGAGCGGCCTTTGATGCGGCCATCGTGGTTTCAGAACAAACCTTGCTCCTTCAAAAGGCGGCGACGCAACTGCCTGCCTTGCTTCGGGGGCGGCAGCGTTGGACCGAGCGTTTCCGCATCAACGCCGTAAAGGCTGAGATCGCCGCCGAGATCGAAGCGTTCGGGCCCGACATCATCCTCATCGGCCACGCTGCGCTCGTGTCGATGGTGGAACCGCTGGGGCTCGACTGGTCGAGGGTGATTGTCGACCACCAAAACGTGGAGTCCATCAACTACGAACGAATGGCGCGGGACGGCACGTGGTTGCAGCGGCTTGGGGCCAACCTCGATGCGCGCGTCTTTGCAAAGCTTGAGCGGCTGTCTGCAAAGGCTGCGCAGCAATGGGCGGTCTCGGACGTGGACCGCGACGCGCTGATGAAGCTAACGGGCAAGCCGGTCCACACGGTGCCGAACGTTGCACCGGACAGCGCCTTTCATCTCATCCCGCGCGGGACAAAGCCCGGCGCTGAACTCGTCTTCGGTTTTATGGGAAGCTACGGCTACGCGCCGAACCGGACTGCGCTTCGGGAGCTCATCGCAATTTCAGAGATTTTGGGGCGCACCGATTCCGGCGCAAAGATCATCGCGCTTGGCGGTGGCGCACCGGCGGGCCTTGACGCTGAAGCCGCTGCGGCCGGAATCGTGATGCCGGGGTTCGTTGCGGATGCGCACGCATATTTTGAACGCTTTACCTTGCTGCTCGCGCCGCTGCGCTCCGGCTCAGGCACAAAGCTGAAGGTTGTGGAAGCGCTTGCCATGGGCCTTCCTGTGGTGACGACCGCCATCGGCGCAGAGGGCTTGCCCATAGAACGAGAAGGGCTGGGGCGCGTTGAGGAGAGCAACGAAGCGCTGGCACACGCGGCCATGTCGCTTGCCGGTGACCGCGGCGCGCTGCAGGAGATGAGTGAGCGTGCCCGGGCCTGGGCGCACACCCATGTTTCCATGGAGGCGCTGCGCACCGTGATTGCGGCGCGCCTTGAGGCCTTTGACGCGTCCCGTGGGCCGCGAACCGAGTGAACCTCATCCCCCGCGCGTCAGCGTCAGGTAACGCGGCGTGCGGCCTTCGCGCAGC
>JBCDFB010000112.1:0-8261 GCA_039178655.1 Pseudomonadota bacterium
CTCTGCGGTGAGCCGCTCACCTTGTACGGTGACGGCAGCCAGACCCGTGCGTTCTGCTATGTTTCTGATCTCGTCGACGGGCTCATCTCGCTCATGGAAACAGAGCGCCACGTCACCGGGCCGATCAATATCGGCAATCCCGGCGAATTCACGATCCGCGAACTTGCCGATCTCACAATCGAGAAAGTCGGCCATGGCTCGGTCGTGTTTAAGCCGCTGCCAAAAGACGACCCGAAACAACGCAGACCCGACATCAGCAAGGCAGAATGCGTTCTGAACTGGTCTCCGACCGTGTCCCTTTCCGATGGTCTAGATCGCACCATCGACTACTTCCGCGGCGCCATACCTGGCGTCGAGCTTGATCTGGCCGAAAAGCAGGTGGCGTAGCAACGGGCCATTGCGGCGCGACGCACTGCGCGCCGCAGTGGTCTGTCAAACAAGCGCCATCGGCGCTGAAGCGTGCCCTCTCCAGTTGAGACGGTCCAACCTCTTATCTGCGCCCAACCGGGCGCAGGGTGCTCTCGCCCAAGCAATGCATGAGCGCGCTTCGCAGAAGGCCGCTGCGACGAAGGAGTGCGGCCAATACTGTGCGTCGGGCGGACACTGAGCAGTTTGCACCGGCATGGGCGGAGCCCCGCCGGCCTCCCATCCGTGTACGGCCTGACCAAGCGCTCCTTCGGTCGACGCGTTGCCCCATCACTCCGTTTGCGTTGCCTTCTCCGCAGCGTCTTGCCGTCCCTCTAGCAGCCGGGCCGCCTTTGCGCGCAGTTGGCGCCTGGCGCGCACGCCGAGCCACACAAGGGCAAGGGCTGCCTGCAGGCTCAGGATATCGGCGCCCGGCACGGCGCTCACACACCCAAGGAGCACCACAAACACGACGATCGTGGCGATGGGCTCGTCCGACCAAGGACGCGCGCCGCCTGCCCGATACACCAGGTAGGGAATGGAGCGGGCGAGCACGAGCGTGGCGATGATGATGGCACCCACCTGTGTCGTTGCCAAAAGAAGCCCGTAGCCGCCCAGCTTGACCAGTTGAAGAACAGGATAGACCGCGATCCGCTCCACCGGCGCGACGGCGTTGTAGATCCGGAAGACCACCACCGCCGCAATCAAAACGGCAAGCCATGGCACGCCATAGTCGACGAGAAGATGCCCCAGCCCGGTGAACGGATCGGTGAGGGCAAGACGCCCCGTTGCAACGCCCAACCCAAGTAGACCCACGCACGAGCCCCCGATCGCCCACAGCCAAGCGCCGAGGCGGCTGAAATTGCCGGTGTACTGGAAAAACTCCGGCGAAAGGGTCGGATTTCGTTCTTCCCGCGCAACAGTATCGTTCTCCACGTAGCCAATCTCATAAACAATAAAGAACGATAGGTGCAGGATGATCAGGCTGATCGCCCCCAAAATCGGGTTGGCGAACGTTGGCCAGAACGCAATTATGAGAAAGACACAGTCGGTCAGCAGCACCTGCCGCAACAGGTACTGACTTCCTGGTCGCTTGACCGTCTCCAGATAGCGAAACGGGATGTAAGCGTCGCGAAATGCGGGCTTAACCGCATCGTCTCGAGACTTTACCAATATTGAATATCGACAGTGCTGTAGTAGATCATGGTCGCTCGTTTCATCGTCGGTGATGACGATGGCGTTGACGACCCGCTCTTGACCAATCCTTGCGACCATCGCGGGGTACTTGCCGCTTTTGCGCAGACGGTCGCCGCGCAAAAGACTACACGACAAAACCTCGGCGTCCGGCAGAATGTGGCGGATCAATGGGCGCACGATCGGACCAAATCCAAAGGTCACGACCGTCAATTTCCCAGGGGGAGTGTCTCGCAGCGACCGGGCCAGCTCCTCGTTCGCCGACGCCTTCGCGACCCGACGGGCGTGCAAGAAGGTCCAAACCGGCACAGTCCACGGCAGGAGGATCGCGACCGCGAGGACCGACAGCCAATCCTGATAAATGCGCGCCTTGTCGGCCCCAGGAAGAAGTCTCCATACCTTTGAGATCTGGATCGCCTTGACGATCATCAGGACCGCGAGCTTAGGCCGGGCGGACCTCAAAAATGCGGTCGTCGAGATGTCATGAATTAACGTGAGATCGAGATCGACAAGAACATCTCGCTCATCTTGCGGTGTTTTTGATACGCTCAAACGCGTAAGATTTGTATCTATCTTATTCATGACAATATTCTACGAAAATCTGATACTCAGGTACGCTGCAAATTATAAGGTGAACATTTGCGACTGCCGTCGTGTTGTTACTTCAACCCTTTGATCGACCGGCCTAAAGAGGAGCTGGGCTTGAGCAGGGCGACCACACCGGCGATGAAGACGATCGTCATCGCCAGCTCCGCGGCCACGACCACCGCGATCGCACCGGGCACGCCGTACCAGGCAACAGCCGGGACAATGGCGATGAAGTTGACCGCGGCCGCGACCGCAACGCCGACAAATACGAAACCGGTGCGTTCCATGGCGCGGAAGGCGCAGCCGATGGTGAGGTTGAGGAGCGCCAGCGGGAAGGTGAGCGACAGCCAGCCCAGCAGATTGCCGTAAACGGCGAAATCATCACCGTAGATCAGCTTCGTAGCCGTCTCCCCGTACGCAAAAAGCGCCGCTGACATCACTGCACCTGCTGTGAATACCGCAATGGAGACGGCAACCAGCGAGCGGGTGAGCGCAGATTTGCCCCCGGCCGCGTACTCCCGTGCAGCCGCTTGTGGGAGACTGTTTTCAAGCGCCTCCCGAAGGACATTCAACATGCCCACGATCGTGTAGGCGGCGCGCACAGCGCCCGTAGCGATGGGTCCCAGGATCGCACTGATCACGAGGATTGCACTGTTTGCCGACAGCCAGGCGAAAAGCCCTGAGGGGATCAGCCAGCGGGCAGAACGCCACTGGCGCAAGGTGGCCGGCAGCAAGAGGCGCTTGTCCAGCGTGAACGGCCCTGCAAGCGGCAGCGCGACGAGGATGGACACAAGCGCCGCCAAAAGGATGACAAAGAAGACTGTCTGGAGTGTGACGCCCCCGCCCATGAGCAGGAGCACCAGCGCTGCGTTGCGTGCGCCCTGATGGACAATGTCGATCACGAGCGCCAAAGCAGGCCTGCCGCGGGTGAACAGCAGACGCCGCATGAAGTCCTGTACGACGTAGATGCCGCCTGCGAGCCCTGCCAGCAGCGCAGCGCCATAGCCAATTTCCGTATTGGGCACCACGAACAGAGCGCAAGCTGCGCCGACAACAACCATCGCCGCAGCACAAAACAGCGCCTCGTGGACAATGACGACCGTCAAGTACCGGGTGGCCCGCCCGTTGCTGAATTTATTGCCGATACTCATCATCGGCGAAACGACAGCGCCCAGGTGCAAAGCCATCGTCAGCAGCACTGCGATCCAGACGAGCGTGTACCAGCCGAATTCTTCAAGGCCCAGAAGGCGGGCGATGAGAACGGACGTCAGGAAGTTGCCGCCGCTGGCAACCAGCTGATCGGCGAAAGACACGGCCGGGCTGCGCAACCGCCGGGCCTTCTGGAAGAGGGCATCAAGTCTCACCCGGCGGTGATGTATAAAATCTGGCCGGGCGACGGAAGCGCCATGTTCCAGCGTCATGGGACAAGGAAAGCCGAAGCTTCCTGGTGCGGCGCGCCCGCCGGTCCGCGGGCGGCGAGGAGGCCCGGCCTCGGAGCAAACGGGCGGCCGGCTGCGCCAAGCCGCACGCCGCGTGTGAAAGCGCGGCGTGCATCCCCGGCCCGCACGATGTCGGGGCCCATCATCACCGCGCCCCCCGGCGGGTCACAACGGCCGGCACGGTGTAGGCCAGTACGTAAAGGTCCAGCCAAATGGACCAGTTTCGGATGTAAAACGTGTCCGCGCGCTCCTGGGTGGCAAGATCGCCATCGCTGCGCGACGTGATTTGCCACAGACCCGAGAGGCCAGGCATCACCGCTTGACGCAGAGCCACAAACCTCGGATCGAACTCGTCCAGATGGTACTGCGGGAATGGCCGCGGGCCGATCAGGCTCATCTCGCCACGCAAAACATTCCAAAGCTGCGGCAACTCGTCGATGCTGGATTGACGAAGAAAGTTGCCGATGAAGGGAATGATGCGCGGATCATTCTTCAGCTTTTTACAGCGTTTCCACTCGGCAGCCGCGTCCGCATTGCTGTTGAGGTAGTCATTGAGGCGCTCTTCGGCGTCGGTGCACATGGTCCGCAGCTTGAGAACGTTGAAGGTCCGGCCCTGGTGTCCCACCCGCTTTTGACGGAAGAGCGGATTGCCGGGATCAATGACACAGATGGCCGCTCCCGCCACAAGAATGATCGGAAGGGCAACCAAGAGGGCCGGCGCCGTGAGCATCACGTCGATGGCACGCTTGATGAAGAGCGTGTTGGGAGCGAGAAGGTTGTGGCGAACTTCGATGCCAAAGGCGTCCCCCACCGGCTGAGCCCACAGGTCGACCGTTTGCAGCATGCCCACATCATTCAAGATGATGACCGACCGAAACGGCAGTTCGCCAGCGATGCGCAGGTCTTCCCGATAGTCGCCCGTGGAGATGAGGAGCGCGCAGTGCTCATCGTGATGCGGCTGCGCGAGGCAGGTCTTCACCGTCGCGTGGCTCACGATTTGGAAGGCGTGGTCCTCCGTGTTTTCAAGCGCCAATCCCATGGCGGCCGTTTGTGCGCTCGGTCCCACAAGAACCGCAGGGCGGTACCAAAGCCCCATGCTCATGAGGAATTTGCGGGCGAACGTGGCCATGGCCAGTCCAAAGAAAACGAGGCTTCCGAACAGCGCCGCAGTCCCGGCGATGAGCAGCACCCAGGGGATATCCGCGAAGTGGTAGATGGCGCCCAGTGCCGCCAGAATGAGCGCGCTGATGACGCGAAACTGGAACTGTTTGAGGGGGTTGGCGCGCCACACCCCGTAGAGGCCGCAAATCGCATGCAGCCCGACGAAAAGGGTGGCGCCCACGAACGCCTCGGGCACGAGCGTGCCCACTGCCCCGCTGGGAGAAAGGCCATTGCCGGCTGCCCGCAGGAGGAGCACTGCAAGGGCCGCGACGAGCCCGTCTGCAGTGCTCAGAACGGCCACGCGCAACGCGTTCGCCGTACTTTGTGACCGCGGTCCGGAGAACAGCGCGCCCGGCCCGTCGACCGCTTCAGAACCAATTCTGACGTCCGTCATTGTTCAAAATCCTGCGGCGCGCCCGCAGGCTGTCCGGCCGCATTAACTCTTGTGAGTGTGCTTGCAGGCCCGCAGGCCCATGAAATGACTGAGTGTCGGCGTCCCCTGAGGGACGGGTGCGTGCGGCGCAGGGCGGGGCACGCACCCTTGGCGAGTGGCCTAGCGGTCCGGTGCCGCCACGGCTGCGGCCACGCGTTCGCGCCCACTGCCAGCGCGCCCGTCGAGCTGGCTTTCGATCCAGCGGTAGGTGGGCGTCATCCCGGCCCGCAGCGTGCGGGTGGGCTCCCAGCCCAGGACATCGCGCAGCATGGTGTTGTCGCTGTTGCGGCCACGCACGCCCTGGGGCTTGCTGGTGTCATGGCGCTTGACCAGCTTCTTGCCGGCAATGTCGCACACCACGTCAACGAGCTCGTTGATGGTGACCATCTCGTCAGTGCCAAGGTTGAGCGGCTGACGGCAGTCGGAGGCCATGATGCGAATGATGCCTTCCACGCAATCGTCCACGAACATGAACGAGCGGGTCTGCTCACCGTCGCCCCAGACCTCGATATCGCCACCGTCTTTGGCAAGTGCCACTTTACGGGCGATCGCAGCAGGGACCTTTTCGCGGCCACCATCGTAGGTGCCCTCCGGCCCGTAGACATTGTGGAAACGGACCGAGCGCGTCTCCATGCCGAAGTCTTCCGCCACATACTGCAGCAGCTTCTCGGTGTAGAGCTTTTCAAGGCCGTAACCCTCTTCAGGCATAGCCGGCCATGCATCCGCCTCGCGCAGCGGCACCACGTCCGGCGTCTCCTGCTTAAACGAGGGATACACGCACGCCGATGAGGAATAGAGGAAACGCGGCACGCCAGCGGCGCGGGCCGCTTCGATCATGTTGAGATCCATGAGCGTGTTGTTCACGGTGATCTCGTGGTGCGATTGGCTGATGTAACCGATGCCACCCATGTCCGCGGCAAGGTGGTAGATCTCGTCAACCCCCGCGACGACCGCGTCGCAATTTGCACGGTCCCGCAAGTCCACCTTTGCGAATTCATTGGTTTTTGACAGCCCATACTCTGGGAGCTTGATGTCCGCACCGCGAACCCAGTGCCCCTGTGCTTTCAGGCGCGTTGCAAGATGGTAACCAATGAAGCCGCCAGCGCCGGTCACCAAAATTTTTTTACTGGACTGCATTGCTCAGTTTATCCTTCCGAATACACGATGCATTCAGAAATACGTTACAGTCAGCTGAACTGAAGACATGCATGAGCAGTACCTATAATGATACTGACCTACCCTTATTTTAGATTGCAATATTCGATCGACATTACGCGACTTTCATCTTCGTTTTCCGTAATCAAAAAGGGTTAGCGGCGCGGTCTCAACCGCAACGATGGGCGCCAGTCCTATGCGGATAACCGGCCAGCCCTGACGGGGCGATGGAACAAGGAGTTGGGTGATGCGCCGAGTGCAAAGAGGAAGCGCAATTAGTGGATGTGCCACACTGGCAGCCGCCATAGTGGCGATAATCGCTTCAACGGCGCCGTCGGCCGCCACTACCCCTTTGCGTGACTCCCGAACCCCTGGCGATTGGCGGGTAGTGCTGAGGGTGAATGACGACCACAGGCGCATTGTGGCGCAAGCACCGACTGGTGCCGTGTTCCACTTCGAGCCGGGCGTCCACCGGATTCTTGTGCCGATCGAGCCCAAGGACGGGCAGATTTTCACGTCCGACGGAGATGCCATTTTGACCGGAGCCCGCGTGGTCTCGGGCATCCTGCGCCGGGGCGAGCGCTTCATCGCTCTGGGCCAAACCCAGCGCGGCCAACGGTATTCCACGGGCGAAGCTGCGCCCGGCGCGGTCCGTCCCGGATTTCCGGAAACTGCCTTCGTGGATGGTCAACGCCTCCGCCCCGTCGCCGCGCTCAAGGATCTGCGACCCGGCACGTTCTATTTTGACTATGAGACCCAAACCATCTCGTTTGGCGAGGACGTGACTGCACGCAAAGTGGAGGCGGGCACCAGCCCCGCAGCGTTCCGCTCCACTGCCCGTGGCGTGACCATTTCCAACCTGACCATCGAGCAGTTCAGCGCGCCGGTTCAACGGGGCGCGATCCAAGGCGGGGAAGCATGGACGGTGGAGCACACATTGATTCGAAACAATTTCGGCGTCGGCGTCACCGTAAAGGGGGGGAGCCGCCTCTACCGCAATGCCGTGTGTGGCAACGGCCAGTTGGGGATAGGCGGCAACGGTGCGGACATCACCGTGGAAGCAAACTTCCTCCATCGCAACGGCGGTTGGGCGGGCATTGATCCCCTGTGGGAAGGCGGCGGCGCAAAGTTCTCAAAAACGAATAATCTCACCTTGCGATACAACCTTGTCACTCACAATATCGGACCAGGTTTGTGGACCGATATTGATAACGTCATGACTTTGTACGAGCGCAACACAGTCATGGACAATCTCCATGCCGGAATTCTTCACGAAATATCATACGCCGCAGTGATCCAGTCGAACATATTGCTAAGAAATGGCGCTGCTCACCGTGACGAAGACTGGTTGTGGGGCGCACAGGTCCAGCTCCAAAACTCTGAAGGGGTGGTGGTTAAAGGAAACACCATCGGGATGCGAGACCGTCGCAACGGCGTCGCCCTGATACAGCAGGATCGTGGGTCTGGTCCCGGCGGGGCCTACCGTACAGTCAGCAACACGGTCGTGGAGAACGTTTTCATCGGTGATAAAGACCCCGGCGCCACCGGTGCCATCGCAGATCACAACGAGCATGGTCTTCTTACCGGCAACAACACCTTCGACCGGAACGTCTACTATCTGCCCGATGGCGGCCACTGGTGGTGGGGTGCGGAAAGCGGGGACAGTTTCCTCGCTTACCAAACCGCGTCCGGGCAAGACGTACGTTCGCACCGTCTGGACCGAACCTTCAACGCCGACCGGTTGGTTGATGAACGCAATCTCACCGTCGGCCCGAAAGCCCTGGCTGCGATCAGCCCCGCCGATCTGTGCAATTTATCGCGGTCGGCCATTTTGAGCAGCTTGGCTCGCCCACGGTGAGGCGACTGTCGGGCCGTCCACATTCCCC
>JBCDFB010000113.1:0-8250 GCA_039178655.1 Pseudomonadota bacterium
CCCATGGTGAACCTGGGACGACCCCACGTGAAGGTGCTGTCGGACGGCTGGACCGCCGTGACGCGTGACCGATCGCTGTCGGCCCAGTACGAGCATTCGATCGGCGTCACCGACAGCGGCTGCGAAGTGTTCACGGCGTCCGACCGGCTCCACTAATCGCGAACCCACCCTACCCTTCACCGCAATTTGTAATTGCGGTTCGCGGAAAGGTTGTTTAGGCTCCCGCCCGTTGTGGCGAATGGGATCCGCGTGGACGAAGCTGAACCTTCAGGTGCCGCTCTCATCGCCCTGCGTCAGGCGGTCGAGGCGCGCTCGCGTCCCGCTCAACCCTCAGCGCCGCCGCACAAGACGCCCTCACCACCGGTGCGGAGCAGCAATGATGGCTGCACAACGGCGGCGGGGCCCGGCAGCCAAGCCGACGGCATCGAACCGGCGCAGGCCGGCAAGGCAAATCAGTGCGGCAAGCAGCGCGGCAAGGAGGCGCACCATCGGCCTCCAGTGCCCGCCGGGGACGGGGCCGATCTTTTCAGTTCCGCAGCGCGCCCGGCCACCGAGCCCACCGGGAACGCGGACACCCTTTCAGGCCACCGCGGGCGGCTGCGTGGCCGGTTCGACCGTGGCGAGAAGCTTGTCGACTACGAGCTTTTGGAACTTCTTCTGTTCCGCGCGATCCCACGCCGGGACACCAAGCCCGTCGCCAAGGCGATGATCGCTCGCTTTGGATCCTTCGCGCAGGCGGTGAGCGCGCCGGCGGACCAACTCAGCGAGATCGACGGCATCGGCCCGCGTGTGGTGTCAGACCTCAGGCTGGTGCGCGCAGCGGCGGAGCGGTTTGCCGAAAGCCCGCTGCGGGCTCGAACCCGGCTGACCTCCACAGAAGCCGTGGCCGCGTACTACCGCACCAAGCTCCAAGGGGTGAAGCGGGAGGAGTTTCACATCCTGTTCTTGGACAAGAGGAACAACATGCTCGCCACCGAGTGTGCGGGGACGGGCACTGTCGATCACACACCCGTCTACCCGCGCGAGGTGGTTGCTAAGGCGCTACACCACAACGCGAGTGCCATCGTCCTGATCCATAATCACCCGTCGGGCGATCCCTCCCCTTCTTCCGCAGATGTGGAGATGACCCGCCTCATTGTGAGCGCCCTCGCCCCCATCGGTGTGAAGGTTCACGACCACATCATCATCGGCGAAGGAGCGCACGTCTCACTTCAAGGCGAGCACCTCATGTAGCCGTATGGGAGCACGAAAGGCGCGCGGCAACGCCGGCGGCTTTCGAGAAAACGCAACGGGGAATTGACCGATCAGGGGCGCAAAACGCGGAAGCGCGGGCTCGATCGACGGGCGGCGAAGGCTGCGTCGGCCGGAAAGCCACACCAATGACTTTAGGTTGCGACGGCGCGTCGCAGGGCCCGGTTAAGGAGATCCAGCACGAATTCGGCGCCGGCGACGCCGGTTGCAGCGATTTTGTATTCTATGGCCGCTTCAAGCTCCTGGTCGATCTCCATTTCGTGGGCCAGACCCTCGCGCCCGTCGGAAGGGTTTTCTGAGCGGTGGTCTGCCATAGCCGCCACCAACGAATCCCCGTCATCACTGTCAAACAATCCCATATGCGCAGCCTTTTTGTTGTCGCATCCACCTCGCAAGGTTGCAGATAGCACATATTCACAGATGTGACGATAAGTTGTCATCATTGCGGCAAGATGACTTAAGGAGGTACCCGCCTTTAGCGCCCCACAAAAGTGAGATGGACGGTGCGTGTCCGCGCCCTGTTGCGGTGTTCCAGCAAGTAGAGCGCCTGCCAGACGCCAAGGGCGAGACGACCCGCTGCGCAGGGCAACGCCACATTTGCGCCACACATCATGGCCTTGATGTGGCCGGGCATATCGTCGGGCCCTTCATCGTTGTGGGTGTAGGGTGCGTCGGGAGGAGCCAGCCGGTCCAGGGCACTCACAAGGTCGTCTTGCACCCGTGCGTCAGCATTTTCCTGGATGGTGAGAGACGCCGTTGTGTGGGTGACGAACGCGCACAGCAGCCCGTCGGACAATTCTTCCCGCCGCACCCATTCGGCGACCGGCGCGGTGATGTCGTAGCACCTTTGCCCCCTCGTCGGCACGCTGAGCGTACCGCTTGCGATGGTCTGAACGGGGGAAGCGCCCAGCGTCTCAACCTTCAGTCGGATGATGTTGGTTCCTCAAGACTGCGGAAAAGGTCGCGAAAACGGCGGATGGTGTAGTCGGTCACGTCCACGGCGCGATCGATCTCCCGGCGCACGTCCGCGACCGTGTCTTGGGCGGTTTCAGCCGGTGCCGGCTGCGGGGCGGGCGGGCCGCCCTCGCCGCCTGCAAGGGCCGCGATCATGGAAAGCTTGCGGCGCAGTTCAGCGGCCTCGGCCCGCAAGCGTTCGTTCTCGGCGATCAGCGCGGCGGGCGGCGCTTCACTCGTCCGGGCTTGGCGAGGCGAGGCGACCACCTCTTTGCAGACATAACGCGGCACGCTGGATACGCAGAACTCCACCGTGCCTGTGCGCCTGTCGAGCCGTAAGAACCCTTCCGCGACCGCTTCAATCTGGAAACGCTCGTCCGCAAGGGGCCGGTCCTGGCCGCTTGTCCCACCCTCCGTCGCCAACGCCCTGTGCGGTGTGGCGACGTTGATGGCGATGGCGATGGTCATGGCGCTGGTGGCGGCGATCCCAAGCCACAGCGCCGCCGTGACGCCTCTGAGGGAAGGGTGCGCCCGGCTCATCCGTCAATGCGGATGAACGTAAAGCGCAGCTCGCCACGGTTGTTGGACAGCGTCAGGAGCACATTCCCCTGCCCGTCCCCTTTCAGCTTTTCGATGCGCTCCTGGATCTCACCCGGCGTCGTGACCGGCCGATGGCCGATCTCCAGGATCACGTCGCCAGCAACAATGCGCTTCTCTGATGCAGGCCCGTCCTCTTCAACCGCGACGATCACAACGCCGCCCACGTCCTCGGCCACCTCAAAGCGTTCACGCAGCGGGTCATCCAGCGCCTTCAGCTCCATGCCGAGGAGGGACAGTCCGGTTTTGCTGGGCTCGTCCGCCTCCGCGTCCGCCGGAGGGGTCGAAGCAGGCTCAGCACGCGCCTCAAGTTCCTCCAACTGGCCCACATCCACGGCGAGTTGCACCTCTTCGCCGTCGCGCAGAACCACCACCGGGACGGTTTTGCCAATGGTCGTCTCAGCGACCACCCGGGGCAGCGAGCGCATGGTGTCGATGTCGCGCCCATCAAAGGACAGCACGACGTCACCGGCGAGCATACCGCCCTTCTCCGCAGGCCCCTCGGGGGTTACTCCGGCAATGAGGGCACCGCGCGGTGCGTCGAGGCCGAAATTCTGAGCAACCTCATCCGTCACCCGCTGGATTCGCACGCCGAGCCATCCGCGCCGCGTCTCCCCGTACTCCAGCAACTGGCCGATCACGGACAGGGCGATCTCCGAGGGAATGGCGAAACCGATCCCCACTGAGTTGCCGGTGGGCGAAATGATCGCGGTGTTGATGCCCACGACGTTGCCGTCCATATCAAACAGCGGACCGCCCGAGTTGCCCCGGTTAATGGCAGCGTCCGTCTGCAGATAGTCGTCATAGGGGCCGGACTGCAGGTTGCGGTTCCGGGCAGAAATGATGCCGACCGTCACCGTACCGCCCAGTCCGAACGGGTTGCCGATGGCCATGACCCAGTCGCCGACGCGCAGACCCTCTGTGGGTGCGAACTCCACCGGCTCGAGCGGGTCGTCGGAAGACACGCGCAGGACGGCGATGTCGGTCTTCGGATCACGGCCAACGATGGTGGCGTCCAGCTGCCGGCCATCGGCAAAGTTCACCGTCACCTCGTCGGCGTCCTTGATGACGTGGTTGTTGGTCACCACCACACCGTCCGCCGAAATCACAAAGCCCGAGCCCTGGGACTGCACGCGGCGCGGGTCAGGACGGCCTTCCTCGTTGTTGAAGAAGTCGTCGAAAAACTCCTGGAAGGGGCTGTCGTTATCGTCCCCGCGGTTGGGGGCCGGCCGCCGCCTGTTGGAGGCGACGCGCTGGGCGGTCGAGATGTTGACCACCGAGATCGAAAGGGTTTCCGCAAGGTCGGCCACGGAGCGCGGCCCGATCTCCTGCGCCTGAGTGTCCACGGGAGCAGCAAGGGGGCTGAGCGCCAGGACGGACGCCGCCGTTACGACTACGGCCAACCGGCGAACGTTGAATGTCATGGAGCCTCCGTCTTGAAAAGCGCGCGAAAGCATAAGGCGATTTGCCCGGTGAGTGACCTTACCATCCGGTCATGCCGCGCTTCGGGCCACTCCGCTCCTTCGCGAAGATGCGACGATAGCAATGCTTGCTGCAAGCGCAACACGCGAGCCGCGGTAAGCTCTCCCAATGGTTGCAAAAGGCGACCCGGTCGCGCGATGTCCCGGCGCCCGCGTGGAAATCTACTTGCGCTGGAAATGGTCGGCAAGATCGCGCACTTGGGATCATAGTGCGGGCAAGAGAACGCCGCGCCCGGGCGGTCCGGGCGCGCGCCAGAAGTGTTATGCAGGCTGCGCGACTGCGTCGCGTCCTCGGGGCGGACGATGGTGACGGTTCCTTCCGTCGCCTCCTCCACCTGTGCATCGTTCGCCTCGGCCTCAGCAGCGCGTTCGGCGCCGGCAGCTTCCGCCTCTTCGATGAAGGTTGCTGCCACAGCCGGCGGCGTATCGGCATCCACCGGGGTGGTGACGCCCTCCTCAACCGCTGAAATCTCGGCGCCCGCGGGAGCCTCCGGCTCGGGCGCCAAAGGTGCGGCCGGCGTTTGCGCATCAGGCGAAACCGATGCCCGCATGATGCCCGAAGGATCGTTGAAGTAGCGGAAGAACTCGGCGTCCGGCGACAGCACAAGGCGCGTATCGTCAGCAGCCAGAGCACCTTCGTAGGCCTGCATGGCGCGGTAGAAGGTGAAGAAGTTGGCGTCCTGCGAATAGGCTCGGGCAAAGATGGCGTTTGCCTGACCGTCGCCTTGACCGCGGATTTGCTCGGCTTCCCGCTGCGCTTCAGCGCGGACAACAGTTGCTGTCCTGTCCGCGGCAGCCCGCAGTCGCTGGGCCGCTTCCTGGCCCTGGGCGCGGATCTGCGTCGCTTCCTGGATGCGTTCGGTCTGCATCCGGGCAAAGATCGCTTCCGAGTTGGCTTCCGGCAGATCAGCGCGGCGGATCTTCACGTCAACCACCTCAACGCCGATGTCCCGCGCACGGGCCGACACGTCAGCCGTAATGCGGTCCATAAGCTCGGGCCGGTCGTCGCGCACGATGTCGGTGAAGCTTGCATCAGCGAGCACCGCGCGAAGCGATGACTGGGCGAACGTTGAAAGGCGCGTTGCACCTTCGCGCACGTTGTTCACCGTCTGGAAGAAGCGCACCGGGTTTGCGATCCGGTAGCGCATGAACGCATCAACCACGAGACGCTTTTGGTCCGACGCGATGATTTCCTGTGCCGGGACGTTAAGGTCGAGAACCCGCTTATCCAGGAACAAAACGTCCTGAACCACGGGGATTTTGGTGTTGAGGCCGGGCTCACGGATGGCCTGGCGCACCTCACCAAACTGCAGCACCAGCGCCTGCTGAGTCGGGTTGACGATGAAGAAGGAGTTCAGCGCCACCACGACCGCAATGACGCCGGCGATCAATATACCGATTAGGCCGATGCGCATGTTAGCGGGTCCCCTGGTTGGTCTGGTTCAGGCGGTCGAGCGGCAAATAAGGCACCACGCCTGAGCCGCTGCCGTTGTTCTGATCGATGATGATCTTGTCGGTCCCGGCAAGAACGCGCTGCATGGTCTCCAGGTAAATGCGCTGGCGCACCACGTCCGGCGCCTTGGCGTACTCCTCATAGACAGACAGGAAGCGGTCCGCCTGACCGGTCGCTTCGGCAACCACCTGGTCACGATAGGCGTTGGCGCTTTCCACAATCCGCGCCGCCTCACCGCGCGCTTCAGGCACGATCCGGTTGGCGTAGGCGTCCGCTTCGTTTTGGAAGCGTTCCTGGTCGGCACGGGCGGCCTGCACGTCGCGGAAGGCGTCGATCACCTGCGCGGGCGGGTCAACCTTCTGCATCTGCACCTGGCTTACCTGAACACCGGCACCGTACCCATCCAGGGTCTCCTGCATCAGGTTTTGCACATCCTGCTCAACCTGCTGGCGCTCCTGCGTCAGGATGGGCTGGATGTTCTTGCGGCCCACCACTTCGCGCATGGCGCTTTCGGCAACCTGCTTCACGGTCGCCTCGGGGTCTTCAACGTTGAAGAGGAAGTTTTCCGGATTGGAGATGCGCCACTGAACTTTGAAGTCCACGTCGACGATGTTCTCGTCACCCGTCAGCATCAGGCTCTCTTCAGGCACATCCTGCCCCCGGCCATCACCGCGAAAGCCGATGTTCACTTCGCGGATACGAAGAACGTCGGGCGTGAAGACCTCACCAAACGGATAGGGCCAATTGTAGTTGAGGCCGGGCTGCGTGGTGGACTGATATTTGCCGAGCACGAGTTCCACGCCCAACTCGCCGGGGCCGACCCGATAAAGCCCGGTGAGCCCGTAGATGAACAGAACGGCGACCAGCGCAATGGCGATGCCGCGCCCGCCGATGCCGGAGAGCGTGGGTCCACCGCCACCCTGCCCGCTGTTGCCGCCACCCTTGTTGGGGAAGACGCGCTTCAACTTGTCCTGACTGCGGCGCAGCAACTCTTCAAGATCGGGTGAGTTCTGCGGGTCGGGTCCGCGCTGCGGTCCCTGGCCCCACGGATTGGGCCTGTTTGGCCCATTGTTGCTGCCGTTGCCCCAGGGGCCGTCACCGCCCCCCCAGGGGCCACCCCCCTTGCCGCCCGACTGGTTATTCCAGGGCATCCCCGCTCCCTCGCGATAGAAATGGAAAAACGCGGCATTGAGCCGTTTGCGTTGCACATAGGCACTACGACGGGAACCTCAAACGCAGATGGCAAAGCAAGCCCCGCGATTTTCCCGCGCAGGTCAGCCCGCAGGCGCACTCCGCCGCCGGAATGTGAGGAAAGTGAAGGGGAACTCGTCCCTCTCGCTCTGCACCCCCTCCTCAACGCTCGTGCAGACGAACGCCTCCTCGTCGATGGGCGGGAAATGGGTGTCGCCGTCCACAACCGCGTGGATCCGCGTCAGATAAATGGTGTCTGCAAAGGCCATCCCATCGGCATAGATTTGCGCGCCGCCGCACAAAAAGGCCGGCCGCCCGGCCATATCAAGGGCCGCTTGAAGGCTCTTCGCCGTCTCCACACCCTCCATCGACGACCGCGTGACCACGATCGTGCGCCGCCCCGGCAGCGGCCGCCCAATGGAAAGGTGCGTGCGGCGGCCCATCACCAGCGTGTGGCCGAGGGTCTTCTCCTTGAAGAACGCAAAGTCGGTGGGGATGCGCCATGGCAAATCGCCCCCGCGCCCGATGACACCGTTCTCGGACGCTGCTGCGATAATCGCAGTTTGCGGGAGCGGATCAGACAGCGACAGGCGCCTTGATGGCAGGGTGCGGGTCGTAGCCCTCAACCACAATGTGCTCCGGCCCAATGGCGAAAAGGTCTGCCGGGGCGTTGGCAAGGGAAAGGCTGGGCAGCGGCCTGTGCGCGCGCGTCAGCTGAAGCTCCGCCTGCTCCAGGTGGTTGAGGTAAAGATGCGCGTCGCCTAGCGTGTGGATGAGATCGCCCGGAACAAGCCCCGTCGCGTGGGCCACCATGTGCGTCAGGATCGCGTAGGACGCGATGTTGAACGGCACGCCGAGAAAAATGTCGGCGGAGCGCTGATACACTTGGCAGGACAGGCGGCCCGGCCCCGTTTCCGACGGCGTCACATGGAACTGAAAGAGGAGATGGCACGGCGGCAGCGCCATCTTATCCAGATCGCCCACATTCCAGGCAGACACGATGTGTCGGCGCGAGAACGGATCGCTTTTCAGCGCCTCCACCACTCGCGCCAGTTGGTCGACTGGGCCTTGGGGCGTGGGCCAAGAGCGCCACTGGGCACCGTAGATGGGGCCCAAGGCGCCGTCCGCATCGGCCCACTCGTCCCAGATCGTGCAGCCCATTTCGTTCAGAACGTTGTTGTCGGTGCTGCCGGCCACAAACCAGATTAGCTCGGCAATAACGGACTTCAAATGCACCCGTTTCGTAGTCACGACCGGGAGGCCGGCGGAGAGATCATAGCGTGACTGGTGACCGAAGATGCCGATGGTGCCCACGCCGGTCCG
>JBCDFB010000114.1:0-8249 GCA_039178655.1 Pseudomonadota bacterium
AGGAAGCCTTATCTGGGGCGTGCAGACAATCGGCCCAGATCTGGAAGGCAACACCGTCGCGGGGCAGGCCGCGGCTGGCGCAGGCGTTGGCCCGTCGGCGCTGGGGCGCACGCTGGGGATCACCAAAGCGTATACAACGCGGGTCGGAAACGGCCCTTTTCCCACCGAACAGGCCAACGAGACCGGCGAACTCTTGGGCCGTCGCGGTGCAGAATTCGGCACGGTGACCGGCCGGAAGCGTCGCTGCGGCTGGTTCGACGCGGTCATGGTTCGCCAGGCGGTGGCCGCGGGCGGGATCGACGGCCTCGCGCTCACAAAACTTGACGTGCTTGACGGGCTTGAGACGCTGAAGATCTGCATTGCGTATAAGTTAGACGGAAGGGTTATTGACCGTCTGCCGCCGGATGCCGCATCCCAGTCTAGGGTGGAGCCGGTCTACGAAACGATCAACGGTTGGCAAGCCACCACACAAGGGGCCAAAAGCTGGGGCGAACTGCCTGCGGAGGCTGTAAAATACGTACGTCACGTGGAAGAGCTGGTCGGCGCGCCGGTGGCCATGCTGTCGACGAGTCCAGAGAGAATCGATACAATACTTGTTGACGACCCGTTTCGCATCTAATTCGATGCCCGTTGGCAGGAAGGGCACGTGGTCGAAATGACCGACTTTTACTCCGTGCTGCAACGGGCCGTCTCGTCTCTTCCAGACAGCAGCGGACCACATCGCAGAGCGGTTTACGACAAAGCGCGAAAAGCACTGTTGAAGCAGCTCCAAAGCTTCGACCCCCCGTTGCCGTCTGCGGACGTGACGGCGCAACGCCTTGCCCTTGAAGATGCGATCCGCAAGATCGAGAACGAAATCGCGCGGCAGATCCGCACCCAGCGCGCCCTGCAGACCGCTGTTCCCTCGGGAACCAACCGTGCCCGGCCCGCCGCGCCCGGAAACGGCGATGCCGCGGCCGCTCGCGCAGCGGAAGAGGAGCGCCGCGCCCAAAAGGCCGCCGAAGCGGAGCGTGCCCGACGGCAAAACGCCGAACTTTTGCAAGCAGCCATCACCGAGGCGACCGTTGCACCGGAGCCGGTTGAAGAACCCCCGGTCCTGAAAACGCCGCCGGTCCCGGTCTCCGCGCCCCACCGCCGTGAGCCGCAGGCCCCACTGCCCGACGATGACATGGACATGTTCGAGGCAGACGCGCCCGGACACCCCGATGACGACGTCGCGTTCGACAGTGCCTCCCAGCGCGACGCCGACATTGTCGATGGTGAGTACGATGAGGTTGAGCCTGAATCGGACGGCGAGTTCGATGAGGCCCCAGCGGACGATCCGCGGGAGGACAAGCGCAAGAAGCGCGAGGAGCTCCGCGCCCGCAAAGATGAGGAGCGCCGCCTAAGGGCAGAGCGTCGGTCAAGCCGCAAGCCCGCACGCAAGGACCGCAAGCCGAAACGGAAAAAACCGCAGGCGGCGGAGGACGAGGGCCGGCGGCGCAAACGCAGAGCGGGACCTGGCATCGGCAGCAGAGCGATCCTGCCGATCATTCTTCTGGCGCTTCTCGCCGGCGCGTCCTACGCAGCATATACCCAGCGCGAGGCACTGCTTTCTGTGATGGCAGAGTTCCAGCAGGACCCTGCCGATCGCCCGCCCATCACCGTCACCGGCACGCCGGTGGAAAAGAACGCTGACCGGCTTCCCACCACCGTGGACGGCGAAGAGACACGCACCGTCACCACGACCGAGTGGCCGCCGCGCGACACGGGCGACAGCGCCCCCGCCGAAGCGCAGGAGGGCACCTCGCCTGCGCCAAACCGCACTGTGGGGGGCGAGGCTGCACCGTTTGTGCCCGACGACCAGAGCGCGACCCCGGCGGAGGAGCAGACCACCGCGGTCGCTTCGGCAACGCCCACCGAGCCTGAGCCAGCGCAAGAGCCCTCAACGCCGATCACCGAATTCACGGCGAGCGGGACGCAGCAGGCGATCCTCATCGAGGAATCGGCCCGCGCGGGCGAGCCAGGCACAGCGGTGCCCGGAGGCGTGGAATGGGCGATGGTGCGCCAGTCGGTGGGCGGCGGCGAGCCAGAGCCGGTCATCCGCGCCACTGCGAGCATCCCGGAGAGGAACATCACGGCCACCATCACGATGCGCGAAAATCGTGACGGGGCGCTCCCCGCAAGCCACCTCATCGAGATCGCCTTCAACCTGCCTGACGGCTTCGAGGGCGGCGGCGTGAAAAACGTGCCCGGCGTCATCATGAAGGAAAGCGAGCAGGCCCGGGGAGAGGCTTTGCGCGGGGCGGCGGCACGGGTCTCTGCCGGGCTCTTTTGGATTGCATTGTCGGAAGCGGATGCGGACCGCGAGACCAATTTGCGCCTGCTGCGTGAGCGGGACTGGGTGGACATCCCGATCCTCTACGAATCCGGCCGCCGCGCCATTCTGACCCTTCGTAAGGGGCGGGACGGCTTCCAGTCGGTCGATGCGGCCATCCGCGCCTGGAGCCCAGGCTAGGCCGCTTCTCTCGCCATCGGCCGCGGCCAGCCCGCGCCCATCACCTTGTCGCTTCACATCCGGACAGGTCATTGACGCCCTCGGTGCTCCAGCCTTTCCGAAAAGCTCATCAACAGCATCCCGGCGGCGGGGAGCGCGCTGCGCGATGACGGTCCCTCCCGTCCGCCGCCAACCCCGTCATCATGCCGGCGGGCGGGCGCTGTGATCGGTCGGGTTTTCGTGCGCGCATTGGCGGTCGCCATTGGCCTCATTGCGCTGTGGACTGCACTCCACGCTGCGCTGGCGTTGCCGCCGTTCGTGCTTCCCGGCCCCTGGGATGTGGCCGGCGCATTTGCCGAGCGGGGCGGCATGCTCCTGCGCAATGCCGCCATCACCGCCTCGGAAATGGTGATTGGTCTCCTGATCGGCGTGGCTGCCGGGGTGGTCACCGCGCTTGCCATCGCCAGCACGCCCTTCGTGCGCAGGATCCTCCTGCCCCCCGTCGTGGTGACCCAGTCGCTCCCGGTGTTCGCCATCGCCCCGCTTCTCGTCGTGTGGCTGGGCTACGGGATGGCCTCAAAGATCGTCATGGCCGCGCTGATCATCTACTTCCCCGTCGCCACCGCGTATGCCGACGCTATGGTGCGTGCCCCCCGCGACCTGATCGATATGGCGCGCTTCCACGGCGCCACGCCCGTCCAGCTCCTTTTCCTGGTGCGCGCACCTTTCGGCGTGCCGGGGCTCGCAGCGGGGCTAAAGGTCGCCGCGACGGTTGCGCCCATCGGCGCCGTGGTCGGTGAATGGGTGGGCTCATCGGCAGGCCTCGGCTACGTGATGCTCCACGCCAACGCCCGCCTGCAGACCGACGTGGTGTTCGCCGCGCTCATCCTTTTGGCGGCGCTTGCACTTTTGCTCCGGTCCCTCGTGGAATCGCTCGCCAGGCGCCTCGCCCCCTGGCAAGAAGAGACCTGACCCTTGCCACGGAGATAAACTCAAATGTTTGCACGGCTGGCCGTCGCCGCCCTCATTGCCTCCTTCAGCGCGCCAGCCTTCGCGCAGGATCGGCTGACCGTGCTGCTGGACTGGTTCATCAATCCGGACCACGCGCCGCTCTATATTGCTGAGGCGCGGGGGGAGTTCGCCGCCCGCGATCTTCAGGTGGAGTTCGTTGCGCCGGCTGACCCGTCAGCGCCGCCCCGCCTGGTCGCGGCCGGCGAAGGCGACATCGCCATCACCTACCAGCCGAGCCTTTATCAGCAGATCGATCAGGGCCTGCCGGTGGTACGGGTGGGCACTCTCGTCCAAAGCCCGCTCAACTCTCTGGTGGTGCTGGCGGACGGCCCCATCCAATCGCTTGAGGATCTGGACGGCGCGACGGTGGGCTTCTCCGTCGGCGGGTTCGAGGACGCGCTGCTGGGCAGAATGCTGGACAGCGTGGGCCTGTCGCTCTCCAACGTCACCTTGGTGAACGTGAACTTCGCACTCACGCCTGCGCTCATGACGCAGCAGGTGGATGCGGTGATCGGCGCATTCCGCAACTTCGAGCTAACGCAACTGCGCCTTGAAGGCAGCGAAGGCCGGGCCTTCCTGCCGGAAGAGCATGGTGTGCCCACCTATGAAGAGCTCATCTACATCGTGCGCAACGACCGGGCTGACGACCCGGCCGTGGCCCGCTTCTTGGAGGCCGTAGAGGCGGCATCACGCTGGCAGGCGGACAACCCGGAGGATGCCGAAGCGCTCTTTTTCGAAACGCTGCCTGACATTGACGACGCACTGAACCGGCAGGCGTTTAAGGACACTCTGTCCACCTTCCCGCTGGATCCGAAGGCGCTGGATACGGCGAAGTACCAGGCCTTCAAGGATTTCATGCTGGAAGCCGGGCTCGTGTCCGACCTTCCGCCGCTTGCGACCTACGCAGTCGAACTTGAGTAGGTCTACGCGGCCAAGGACAGAACTTCGCCGCGCGCCGGGTATTCCTTTGCGATGACGAAATCGAGCGCCGGCAGAATATCTTCAAACCGCGGCCGCGCGAACGGCATGGTCTGCGTCGTGCCGAAGTAAAGCGTGCCGTCGGACTTTACGAGGTAAAGCGCAGGCTCAGCGAACTTGTCAGGCTCCTGCACGCCGATGGACGTTTTGCCGATGCTCGATGAGATGTAGAGGCCCCAGGCCCGCGCCTGGTCGAGCGTCAGCCCGTAGCCGAGCTTGAGGTTGGGCAGTTTCCAGTCCGCCTTCGCAGTCTCCGCGCGCTCCTGAACGTCGGTGGAGAGAGCGACCGCCGAAACACCCTTCTCGGCAAACTTGTCGAGCAGCTTCTCAAGGCTACCCAGATACGGCTTGCAGATCGGGCAGTGCAGTCCGCGGTAAAATACGACGAGCGTGAACTTCTCGCCGTGGTCTTTGGCAAGGTCGAACGTGCCGCCACCGGCAAGGGGCACAACGAGGGACGGCACCTTTTGGCGCGGCATGAGGGGGACGAGATCGGACATGTGCTTGCTCCGCGTAGGTCAATTGCGTGGCATACCACGTAATGCCCCTTGCGCAGAAAGCCCGTCAAAGCGATGTGATCGCCACGAGAGCGCGCAAACGCGCAGCCTGAGGAGAACCATCATGACGCTTCACATCGGCGACACAGCCCCGGACTTCGAGGCGGAAACCACCGAGGGCCCCATCAGATTCCACGACCACATTGAGGGCAAGTGGGCGGTTTTGTTTTCTCATCCGAAGAACTTTACGCCCGTCTGCACCACCGAGCTTGGCTACACAGCAAAGCTCAAAGATGAGTTTGAAAAGCGCGGCGTCACCGTCCTGGGCCTCTCGGTGGACGCCCTCGTCGATCACGACAAGTGGGCTGAGGACATCCGCGAGACGCAAGGGGCGGCGCTCAATTTCCCGCTGATTGCCGACAAGGACCGGAAGGTGGCGGCGCTCTACGACATGATCCACCCCAACGCGTCCGACACCATGACTGTCCGCACAGTCTTTGTGATCGGGCCGGACAAGAAGGTGAAGATGAGCCTCAACTACCCGGCGTCCACCGGGCGGAACTTTGATGAGATCCTGCGCGTCATCGACAGCCTGCAGCTAACCGCCCAGCACAGGGTGGCAACGCCGGTAAACTGGCAGCCGGGCGAGGACGTCATCATCGTGCCGGCCGTCTCGGATGAGGAAGCACGGGAGAAGTTCCCCGAGGGCTGGACTGCGCCGCGGCCTTACCTGCGGATCGTGCCGCAGCCGCAGTGACCCTTGACCTCCCCGGGTGTCCAGCAGACGCTAGAGCATCCTGCGCCCGGTTGGGCGCAGATAAGTTGCTCGACCCACTGATTTGCGAGCGTGTCGGACCCCGGGAGGTTTTCATGAAAGCTCTTTTTGCAGCCCTTTTCCTGCCATTAGCGACGGCCGCGCTGGCAAACCCCATCCCCGGGATGCGCGGTGTAGACCACATCGGCCTCACGGTGCCCGATCTCCAAGAGGCTGAGCGCTTTTTTATCGACGTGATGGGCTGCGAGAAAGCGACCGATTTCGGCCCGTTTCGCGATGATGAGGGGACGTTCATGACCGACGCGGTGGACGTTCATCCGCGTGCCGTCATTAACCGCATTTCGCTTCTGCGATGCGCTTTCGGCGCCAACATCGAGCTGTTTGATTACGATGCCCCTGACCAAGAAACGGTCCGGCCGCGCAACAGCGACGTTGGCGGCCACCACATCGCCTTCTACGTGGACGACATCGAGGCTGCGGCCGCCGACCTTCGAGCCAAGGGACTTAAGGTGCAAATGGGTCCCATCCCCATTGATGCGGGACCTGCCGCGGGCCAGCGCATCCTTTACTTCAGCGCCCCCTGGGGCCTGCAGCTGGAAGCCATCAGTTACCCGGACGGCATGGCCTACGAGGCCGATGGCGGCACCATTTTGTGGACGCCTAAAGCCCCCGCCGACTAGGTCCGCAGCCGGACCAGGAGCAGGCTTTCCCGCGCGCCGTCTTTCAAAGCCGGCGCGGACGGCCATGCGCCGCGGACCGCGTCGGCCGTGCGTGTTGTGACGTAGTGGCTTGCAAATAAGAGTTCGGCTGCGCGCAGGATCGCGGCCAGAGCGTTCTGCTCGTTATACGCGGTGAACGGCCAGGCATCCGGATAGGGGTCCGGCAAAAAAATGTCGTGAAATCCCAATGTGATGCCCGATGGCAGCTTCGGCAAAACGCGATTGAGAATCACGTCAAGGTCGGTGCCCGGCATCAACACATGGCTGGAATCGACAAACAGAAGGTCGCCGGCGCGGAGCGCATGGAACGCGTCAAGCGGCGCTGATTGAAGCGGTGTGCGCACAAGGGTGATGGGAAGGCCACCTAAGTCAGCGCGCGGTTTGGGGTCGATGGCGGTGATTTGCGTGTTGAGTCCACCGTCCTTCACCGCACGCGCCAGAAACCGTGTGGAGTGCCCCGAACCGACCTCCACGATGCGCGCCGGCTTCAGATCCCGAACGGCAGTGTACAGCGCTGCCGCATCAAGCCTGGGAAACCAAGCCTGGTCGAAACGAGGCTCCGGCGGTGGGCCTTTCAGCTTCTCAAGGTCATCGGCATATGCGGAAATGCGCGCAAGATGCGCTTCAAAGTGCGGCGTTGCGGCTTCAAAAACCGCCTCAAGCGCGCCGTAGGGGTGCACCGCTGAACGGGCAGCATCTTCGGCCATCCGCAGCGGAATGAAGAAGCCACGCTTGCGCAGCCCAAGCACAGTTTGCAGGCCGAAAGAGAGGCTCCGCCGCCGCCCGCGATCCAGCATGGCCCCCCGATCAGCTCCGACCATCGCGTTCGGCTTCGCTGGCGTGCGGAGGGCTGTGCAGCGGCAAGCCGGCCTGCTGGTCAACCATGTGCGCGAGCGCAGCCGGCTCGTCACCATGCATGTACCGGGTGCGCAAATGCGTCTTCACCGCTTCTTCATCAGACAAGGCGATGGCGCGCGCAAGGGCGGCCCCGTCACAACCGCCAAGCTTCGCCTCCAAATGGGCGCGCGCGACCCAGTAGGGCTGATAATCCTGCGTCAGCTCATCAGGCACTGCGCTGAGCGCCGTGAGGCCGCGCTCCGCGCCGTGCCCCTCGCCCAGAGCCACCGCCCGCGCCACAGCGACACCGATTGTGGGCGAGATGGACAGCAGCGCATCATAAAGGGACACAATGCCCGCCCAGTTCGTAACCCCCGACCGGCGACGGTCACAATGGGCGGACTGAATGGCCGCCTCCAGCTGATAGGCGCCGATCTGCCCGAGTGTGCTTGCTGCCAAAAGGTAGCGCTCGCCCGCAGCGATCAGCCGCTCGTCCCACAACGCCGGATCTTGCTGCGAAAGGGGAACCACAGCCCCATCACTCGTGCGGCGGGCCGACGCGCGGGCCAGCGAGAAGGCGATCAGCGCCGCAAGCCCTGCCGCCTCAGCGTTCTCCGGCACCAGCTTCATCAAGAGCACCGCAAGGTCGAGCGCATCGCCGGCCCGGGCCGATGCTGCGGCGGACGGCGGTGCGGCCGCCGCAAGCGTGTAGAGCCCATAAACAGCGCCGAGCGCCGCCGACATACGCTCTGACCGGTCAACTGGTTCGGTATCAAAGGCAATGCCTGCGAGGCGGATTTTCCGCTTCGCGCGGACGAGGCGCTGGGACAATGTCTCCGGCGCAGTGAGAAAGGCGGGCGCCATTTCCTTCACGCTCACGCCAAACACTGTCTGCAAGATCAGCGGCGCGTGGACTTCCCGCGCAATGGACGGATGCGCCGCCGCCAGGATGAGGC
>JBCDFB010000115.1:0-8236 GCA_039178655.1 Pseudomonadota bacterium
CTACGACCGGATGATCGAGCTCTTCAACAAGTAGCTCCGTGGCGTTCGCCGTCCGCCTTTACGACATGCTGGTCGTTGCGTTGGCAGTCATCGCCGGCGCCATCCTTCCCGCCTTCATGCTGATCATTGTGTATCAGGTGGTCTGGCGGAACTTCGGCCTTCAGCCTTCCGCGCACCTTTTCACGTTCACCGAATACGGCTTGCTCTTCATCACCTTCCTTGGCGCACCGTGGTTGGTGCGCGAGCGGGGCCACGTCTACATCGAGATTGTGACAGCGGCGCTGCCTGATGGGGCGCGGGCGGCCGTCTCGCGCTTTGTGTCGGGGCTTTGCGTGGTGATTTGCGTGGTCCTCGCGCTGAAGGGGGCAGACATTGCGCAGCGCAACTTCTTCTCCGCGGAGATGGATGTGCGCTCGCTCTACTTCCCGCGCTGGATATTGATCACCGTGATTCCTGTGGGGTTCGGCTTGATGGCCATCGAGTTTGCACGCTTCACCTTCGGCAAGCAGCTTCTGCATTCGGGCGAGGCGGGCATTCACGAATGACGCGCTGATGGAATGGTTTGAGGCCCTTGCGCTGCTCCTTGGCATGGTGCTCGGCCTGATGATGCTGGGCACCCCGGTGGCGCTGGCATTTTTGGGCGCAAACATTGTGGGCGCCTACATCTTCATGGGGGGTGAGCGGGGGATCGGGCAGCTCATCAACAACGGCTTCGGCGCGATGACGAACTTCGCGCTGGTGCCCATCCCGCTGTTCTTGCTGATGGGCGAGTTGTTCTTCCATACGGGCCTCGCCACCAAGGTTTTCAACGGGGTGGACAAGCTGATGGGCCTTGTTCCGGCGCGGCTATCCTACGTGACGGTGGGGGGCGGGACGGCGTTTGCCACGCTTTCGGGCTCGTCCATGGGGTCCACGGCGCTCCTTGGCTCGCTGATGCTGCCGGAGATGCTGAAGCGCGGTTACTCCAAGCTCATGGCCATCGGGCCGATCTTGGGGACGGGCGGGCTTGCCATCATCATACCGCCGTCGGCGCTTGCCGTCCTCTTGGCGACATTTGCGCGGATCGACGTGGGGGCGCTCCTCATTGCCGGGGTTATACCGGGGCTGATCCTTGCGGGGTTTTATGCGGCGCTGATTTTCGTGTTGGCAAAGCTCAACCCCGGTTCGGCGCCCACTTACGATCTGGAGCCGATGGCGCTTGGGGTGCGTTTGCGCATCTTCATTGCTGATCTGATGCCGATGATTGCGGTGGTGATCCTTGTCATCACCGTGATGGTCACCGGCTGGGCGACGCCTACTGAGGCCGCAGCGTTCGGCTGCTTTGGCGTTGTGGTGCTTGCCGCCGTTTACCGATGTTTGACGGTGCGCGCCTTCGTTGCCGCCTGCCGCGGGGCGCTGAAGGTGACGCTGATGGCGTTTCTCATCATCTTCGGCTCGGCCACCTTCAGCCAGCTTCTGGCCTTCTCCGGCGCATCGTCGGGCTTTATCGGTTGGGCCACATCACTCGACGCTGGGCCCTACGTGATGCTCGGCGTCATGTTTTTGATTTTGCTGCTTCTTGGGATGTTCATGGATCAGCTTTCCATGATGCTTCTCACCGTGCCCATCTTCTTTCCGTTGGCGAGCCAGTTGGGGTTCGACCCCATTTGGTTCGGGCTGATCGTGCTTTTGGCGCTGGAGATTTCCTTCACCACACCGCCGTTCGGCCTGCTGCTCTTCGTCATGAAGGGCGTCGCACCGCCAGGCACCACCATGCGCGAGATTTACGTGGCCGGCTTCCCCTTCATCCTGTGCATCTTTGCGCTGGTGGGGCTGTTGGTCCTGTTCCCGCAGATCGCGCTGTTTTTGCCCAACCTATAGGTCGATCACCCGGCCGGGATTGAGGATGTTGTGGGGGTCGAGCGTGCGTTTCAGGTTGGCCATCAACGCGATGGCGACTGGGCTGCGCGTTAGGCCGAGGTAGGGTTTTTTGGCCATGCCGATGCCATGCTCGGCGCTGATGGCGCCACCTTGCTCGGCTACGATGTCGTAGACATTTCGCTCCACCGCGGCCTTTTCATCGGCCGAAAGGGGCCGGTCCGACCCGGCGACGAAGTGTAGATTCTGGTCTCCCACATGGCCGTAGGTGAGGGGCAGGAGACCATCGGGCAGCGTGGTGCTGAGCGCGCCCGCCGTTTCAACCAGCGCGGTGAGCGGCACCGAGACGTCGAACGCTACGATGTCTTTGAAGATCTGCTGGTAAAGGGCCGGGCCCTCATCACGCAGTTCCCAAAGCGCCTTCGCTTGGGCAAGGGACTGGGCGGGCACAGCGTCGGTAAGCCAACCCTCCGTCAGCCCGGCATCGAGGAGGGCTGAAAGGCGCTCCGACGCAGTCTCATCGTCGGCCGCGCGGGTCTCGATGATGGCGCTGAGGGGCTCTGCGAAAGGAAATTGAAACGGGGTGCGGGCTGACATTGTCGTCACGTAGTCCGGCCACATGACCTCGAACGCGGCAAGGTCAGGCCCCAGGAGGCGCCGGGCGGCCGACAGGGCGTCAATGGCGGCGGCCGGGGAGGCAAGCTGCAGCGCCGCCGTGGCAAGACCCGGCCGCAGGGGGCGCAGCGCAAGGCTTGCGCGTGTGACCACACCCAAAAGGCCCTCAGAACCGATGAAGAGCTGTTTAAGGTCAAAACCTGAGTTCACCTTGACCATGGTTCCGAGTTCGCTGAGCACCTGCCCATCCGCCAACACCACTTCCAGGCCAAGAACCTGAGCGCGGGTCATTCCCGTTTCGATGACGCGCAGCCCGCCGGCGTTGGTGGCAATGGCGCCGCCGATGGTTGCCGTGCCCCGCGCGCCGAAGTCGATGCCAAGCTCCTGTCCTGAGCTTTGGGCCGCGTCCTGCGCGGCGGCAACCGTCGTCCCGGCAAGAACGGTCATCGCGCCGGGCAACACGCTTTCGACGCCTGCCATGCGCTCCAGCGACAGTGCAACCTCGCCAGGTTGGGTGCTTGCCGCCCCGCACAGGCCGGTGAGGCCGCCTTGCACGGCAACAGGAATGCGGTGGGTGTTGCAGACGGACAGGAGGCGGCTCAACTCATCCGTCGTTTTCGGCCGCAGGAGACACGAGGGTGCGCCGTAGGATTTGCCGCTCCAGTCGGCGGAGTGGCGGGACAGGAGCGTTTCGTCGGTGTCGATGATCCCCGCCGGCAACGCGTTGGACAGGAGGGCGGCAGGGAAAGGGGCGGTCATACATTCACCTTGTGTCGTGCGGTGCGCTTGGCCGGATGCGGACTTGTGTGCTCTATCGCGCCAGGCGTGAAGGAGACAGGTCTTGGCGGGTCTGAAGGGTGTAATGAGCGCGCGCCTCTGCGCGGCGGCGAGGTGCGGGAGGCCCGCATGAGTTTCAAGGACCGGCTCTCCTGGGCTGACGACGGCTCCATGGGCGACGGGCCCATAAGGTACATGATGATCCGCCCCGATGCGCTGATGGGCATCTTCGGGCGCCTGACCCAAAGCGCGCGCGGTGAGGCGCTGGCGGCGCTGAAGGCCTCCATCAAGGAGCGGGGCGGCCAGTCCGCCGCGGCCTACGTCGCCACGCAAGGGCGCGAGAGGCTCCTGAAGGTCATCGAGGAGACGGCGCCGCAGCTTGGATGGGGGACCTGGTCGTTCAGGGATGGCGGGCCGCAGGAGCTTGTGGTGAAGAACAGCCCCTTTGCGGCAGCGTCCACGTTCGGCGGGCCGGCGTGCCATGCCATCAGCGGCATGATGGAGGCGGTGGCGAGCATCTGGTTGGAGCGGGACGTTGCCGCGCGCGAGGTGGAGTGCGCGGCCGATGGGGCGCCGCTGTGCCGGTTCCGGCTGACCGACGGGGCAACCGCGTGATGGACACACGCGCATTGCGCCGCACGCTCGGCCTGTTTGCCACCGGCGTCACCGTGGTGACTTGCCGGGCGGCAGACGGCTCACCGACGGGGATGACCGCCAATTCCTTCGCCTCCGTCTCGCTGGAGCCGCCGCTGGTGCTCTGGTCGGTCGACCGCGAAGCCCGCTCGTTCAACGCGTTTGCCGGTGCAAAAGCATTCGCGTTTTCGGTGCTCGCACAGGACCAGGTGGAGATTTCCAACCGTTTTGCGGCTCCCGGCGGGGAAAAGTTCGGCCTGACCCAATGGTCGACGGGCGCGGACGACGTGCCGCTGATTGACCATGCTGCCGCCCATTTTGAGTGTCGTCAGCATGCCACCTTCGATGGGGGTGACCACCTCATCATTGTGGGACGTGTTGAGCGGTTTGCCGCGCACGACCGGCCGGGCTTGGTGTTTGCGCAGGGCCGCTACGGTGCGGTTGCCCCACACCCCGGTCCGATGCCGGGCGGCGAGGGCGATATCGCGGCGCGCGACCCCTACGATGACTTCCTCGTCCCGTTGCTGTTTCGGGCCTACAGCCACTGTTTTGAGGCACTCTCCCACGAGTTTGAGGATGCCGGCACCAGCGGGGCGGAGATGCGGGTGCTGTCGGTCCTTTCCCGCCGCGACGGGGAGAGTGTGGACATGGGCGAAGAAGCGGTTCTCACCCGCACGATGCTGTCCCACACCCGCTTTGCCGATGCGCGGGAGCGGCTGGCGGAGGCGGGCTCCATCGCAGCAGACGGCAAAACCCTCGCCATTACCGCAGAGGGTCAACGGCGGCTGCAGGAATTCCTGCGGGCCGCAGGTTCGCGGGAGGCGGCATCGGTGGGTGATCTCGACCCGGCGGAGGTGACGCTTTTGAAGACCCTTCTGCAGCGCCTCGTGCGCCACCATGAGAACGGCCTTTAGGGGAACTGGCTCTGCTCAGATCAGCCCTTCCTTGGCGGCGAGCTAGCCCTTGGTTTTCCGCACGGGCGGGCGGCGCCGGCGTGGTTTCATGGCGGCGCGAGCAGCGGCAAGCTCGCTCGCCATGGATGTCTCAATGGCCGTCTGGTCGATGGCGGCGACGGTGAGGGCGTAGCCTTCGCCGATACGTTCAGCCGCCTGCGCGCCGGACATGGCAAAGGCCCCGCAGGGGACCTGCGCCTCTTGGGCGGCCTTCAAGATGGTGGCCATGGCAGCGCTGTGTGCCTCGCTCCCCGGCGGTGTGCCGAGGGAGAGGGAAAGGTCGCCGGTGCCGATGAAGATGAGGTCGACACCTGAGCGGGCGATGGCGCGGGCGGCTTTGACGCCGGCAGCGGTTTCAATCATCACCCCGGCGACAACGCCCTGATTGGCGAGTTCAACGTGGGCGGCAAAGTCCGCAAGGGGGCGGATGCCGCCGCCTGAGCGGATGCCGTCGGGCGGATAACGGCAGCTTTGGGCGACGGCGGTGGCGGCCTTGGCGCTTTCCACGAGCGGGACAATGACGCCCTCGGCGCCGGCATCCAGCGCCTCGGAAATGGATGCGGGCGCCGCGTCGCGCGTGCGCACCAGCACCGGGCACGGCGCGGTCAGGACCGCCGCTTCAAGGCTTACCCGGTCGAACAGGCCATGCTGCATATCGATGACGCAAACATCAGGCTTAGCGCGCGCGGCGATCTCGATCGCTGCGACGCTCCCCATGGCGAACCAGAATGCGCACAGGGGCTGGCCGTGCTTGAGCGCGGGTTTGACCGTGGGCTTTGCCGGGTTGAAGAGGCTCATCTGATGCCCGCCTCACGCAAGAGAGGCAGCACCGTCGCACAGAAAAATGGCAACTCATCCGTGTAGTTGAGGAATGACAGCGCCGCGCCGCGGTAACCCTTTGCCCCGATGGCAACGAGGTCGTCAGCGATCTTTTGCGGCGTGCCGATGAGGGGGTAGCTGCCCGCGCCGCCGGCGAAGCGCTTGGCGTGGCTGACATAGGCCGCTTCATCGTGGCTTTTGGAGAAGGCGCGCTTGCCGCTCATGTGCGCCTCAAGTGCTGCGTGGTCAGCCTCGGCGTAGGCGTAGCGGTGATAGACCGCTTCCGCCTCGTCCTGGGTCGGTCGGCAGACCACGTGGGCGACGGTATAGACCCCCACCTCGCGCCCTGCAGCGGCGGACCGCGCTTCCATGTCCCTCACGTGCTTTGCGCCGTCCTCAATGTCGGTGAAGGTGGAGAACAGCATGTCGCAATGGCGTGCGGCGAAGGTCCGACCCGGGTCGCCGAACGCAGCGTTCATGGTGAGCGGGCGGGGGCGTTGAACGCTCGACGGGCGGCTGGAGACGCCCTTTAGCGCATAGTAGTTGCCGTCAAAATCAAAGGGTGCGTCTTCCTGGTAGGCGCGCTCGATGATGGTGATCCACTCCGCGGCGCGGGCGTAGGCTTCCTCGTCGGGCGTGACGCCGAACATGGCAAATTCCTGCGGGTTCCAGCCGCACACAATGTTGAGGCCCGCCCGCCCGCCGGACACGTGGTCGACGGTGGCGAGCGCCTTTGCCGCGTAAATGGGATGGACGAGAGGGACGTGGACTGTGGCAAAGATTGCCATGCGCGTGGTGAGGGCCGACAGGGCAGCCGCCCATGTGAAGGTTTCAAACGAGTGCTCGCGCACGCGCGTCTCGCCGCCGAACCCGCGCCAGCGGGCAATGGGCAAAAAGAAGTCCAGACCGCCATCTTCGGCCGCGCGCACCGCCGCAACGTTATCTGCCCATGAGGCGCGCCAGCGTTCAGGGACCGTGGTGATGGCAAGGCCGCCGTCCGCATTGGCGGAGAAGACCCCGAGCTTGAAATCGGTCCCGCTGGCGAGCGGGTTGTGCGGTGCGTCGATCATCGGTTCATCGTGCCCGCCGACGCGGCCGCGCGCCAGCCCTCGCCGCCCGCCGTTGCTGCCCCATACACATTCTGGTCAAGGAAGAAGGACACGCGCGATGGACGCCGCACTCCGAGAGGGCGCTCGAACGGCGCCCGCCGCAGATCACATGCGCCAGCTCATTCGCGACGTTGAGACCGACAACATCGCAGACCTGGCCAAAAAGGCGAACGCGCTGCCGGACGTGATCCGCCTCTGGTACGGCGAAGGCGATATGGTGACGCCAAAGTTCATCGCGCAGGCGGCGACGGATGCGCTGAGTGCCGGGCGCACCTTCTATGAGCCGGACATGCGCGGCGCGGCGGACCTTCGCGCGGCGCTCTCCTCCTACCAAAGCACACTCCACGGCAAGGAGATCGGCGAGGATCGCACCGCCGTTCAGCCGGGCGGGATGCAGGCGCTTCATTTGGCCATGATGCTGGTGTGCAACCCGGGGCAAAGCGTCGTCACCATAGAGCCCCAGTGGCCCAACATTCGCCATGTGGTGCACCTTGCCGGCGGGCGTGCGGTGCCGGTTCCGCTGGACATGCAAGCAGCCCGGCCGACGCTCGACCTTGATCGGCTGTTTGCCGCCTGTGACGAGACGACGGCGGCCATTTGCTTTTCCACGCCCGCGAACCCCACTGGTTGGGCAGCCTCGCGCGAAGAGCTGTCCGCCATTCTCGACTTCGCGCGGCAGCGCGGCCTTTGGGTGGTGAGTGACGAGGTCTATAACCGGCTTTGGTTCGGGCCGGAGCGGGGCGCGCCCTCCATGCTCGCCATTGCCGAGCCCGAGGATAGGGTGCTGACCGTCAACTCTTTCTCCAAGGCCTGGGCGATGACGGGGTGGCGCGTGGGGTGGCTGTCCCATCCGCCGTCCGTGAGCCGTAAGCTCGCCGCCGTCACCCAATACGTGAACTCCGGCACGCCATCCTTCATCCAGGCGGCGGCTGCGGCCGCCATCACCGAGGGCGAGGATCTCGTGGGTGAGATTTCAGCGCGCTGTGCTGATGGGGTCCGGACGGCGACGTCGATCCTGTCTCAATGCGATGCCATCCATCTGTCGCAAGCGCCGCTGGGCGGGATGTACGTGTTCTTCCGCCTCAATGGCGAAGAGGACAGCCGCGCTGCCTGCGCGAAAATCCTGGAGGCGGCGCAGGTGGGTCTGGCGCCGGGCTTCATGTTTGGCGAGGCGGGGCGGGCGTGGCTGCGCATGTGCGTTATGCGGCCGACCGATGTGGTTGAGGAAGCCTCGCGCCGGATCGTCAGCGCCCTTTCGTAAACTCTTGGGGGCGCCCACCGCGCTTGCGCGGGGTGGCACAGGCCGTGAAAGTAATTCGGAAGGAAGGCCGCGCGCACAGCCGGCCCCAAAAAGGAGGGGAGACCTTTTGATGAAGCGCATCTTCATTCTTGCCGCGGCGGCGGCTGCGTTTGCGGGGCTGACCGCCCAGGCGTCGGCCGAGACGCTGACGGTGGGCGCGTACCCGGCCAACC
>JBCDFB010000116.1:0-8217 GCA_039178655.1 Pseudomonadota bacterium
ACGGTGCTGGCGACCCAGCGTGTCCGGCGCCGCCGTCCGCGATCGTGTCCCCGCGCACACATGCCTGCGCCAGACCGGCCGAAGTCGCGCCGATTGCCAAACGGTCCGCCAAGCGAAAATGGCGGGGCGCCCGCCGAGCCGACGCCGCGGTCCGCGCCGCAGCCCCCAACGGAAACTTAAACGCCCCGATCGCCGGGTCGGGCGCTCATCTTCTTGCGCAAAGCGCACAGTGGCCGCGTTGGCCGCTTTCGAGCAGGCACCAAACCATGCCACACCGGGCGCCCGCGGATGACGGGAAAAGGCGAGGTGTGCGGTGAACGCTCCACAAAGCGCAGAATGGGTGATTGAGACGGTCAACGATGCCGCCGGCTTCCGCACCGCTTTGAAGGCACAAGGGCCGGTGCGCACGATCGCAAGCGCGCAAGACCTTAAACTCTTCCGCAACCCGACCTTCGGCAGCGTCATGATGCTCGACGGCGCGGTTCAAATCACCAGCGCAGACGAATTCATCTATCACGAAATGATGGCCCATGTGCCCGCAACGACGCACCCTGCGCCACAGACTGCGCTGGTGATTGGCGGCGGCGACGGCGGCATCTTGCGCGAACTCCTCCGTCACCCAACGCTCACAGAAGCAACCCTGGTGGAGATCGACCAGGCGGTCATCGACCTGTCCAAAGAGGTGTTTGCCGAGGTGAGCGCCGGCGCCTTCGACGATCCGCGCGTCACTGTCGTAATCGCAGACGGCGCGCGCTTTCTCGCCGACACGCGCCGGCAATATGATCTCATCATCGTGGACTCCCCCGACCCGGTGGGCTCAGGCGCCGTGCTGTTTGAGCGTGAATTTTATCAACACTGCGCGTCGCGCCTTGCACCGGGCGGCGTGCTGGTGACCCAAAGCGGGATGCCCTTCCTCACGCCGGACTGGTTTGCCGGGCATTCAGCAAGGCTGCGTGGCGTGTTCCCCTTGGTCTCGATGTTTTTAAGCACCATCCCCAGCTACACCGGCGGCCCGATGGCGCACAGCCTGTGCCGGTTGCAGAGCGCAGCCGCCCCCGCCGCACAAACGCTCGCCCAGCGGGCGGCGGCGATCGGTGGAGAAATGCGCTACTGGAGCCCGCAAGTGCATGCCGCCGCCTTCGCGCTGCCGCCTTATATCGCGGCGCTCGTTCAGCGCGAGTGAAGAGCGCTTTGCAAAGGCGCCGCGCTAATCGTCCACATCTCTGTCACGCAGGAACCGGGCCACGGAGAGCGCGCAGACCGCCGACAGCGCAAGCCCATTCACAACGAGGACCACAAGCGCGAACGGCAAACCCGGCGCCGTGACCAGCAGCGCAACCAACAGGAGTGACAGCGCAGCCGCCCAAAGCACAATGCCCCAGCTCGCGGCGAGCCATAGCCCCACCGCAACCACCGGCGCCAGGATTGCGCCCACCACAAGCGTGCCGATGGGTCCCTCCGCGCCGTGCCAGGTGAGGCTGATCCCAGCAGGAAGCGCGCCCACCACGCGCCCCCATACCGCGAAGGCAATGGCAATCCACGCCACCGCAAACACCCGCATGATGGAGGTGCGCGCCATGCGCAAGAGATCGCGCTCGTCCTCCACCTCCGCCATCGGCGCCTCCTGGGAGGTCATGGACAAGATGGCGGCGCGCGAGGAGGACATTCTCTTGGGCCGTCTGCGTCCGCTTGAGGATGCGGGCGATGAGCGCTGCGGCTCGGGCGCGGGGGGCCGGCGTGCCGGGGTCCGCGCCGGTTGGGTTGCCCGCTGGGCCGGTTGAGTCGCAACAGGGGTCTGCGCCGCCTCCACCGGAACCATGGCCCTTGAGGTTCTGCGCCCGTTACCGCTTTGGGAAGGCGGGGCGGCCGACTGTCGGCCGGCGTCGGCGGCCGTCGGTGCATTGCGCCGCGCCTCCGGCACCTCGGCGGGCGGCTGCGGGCGCGCATGGTTCTGACTGTCGCCGGCCGGTGCCGGTGCCGCTGCCGCTCTTTCGTTGCGCTCTTGCCTCGGCTGCCCACGCCCCCCGCCGTCGGCAGGATCCGGGTTTGGGTCTTCCCCTGCTGCGCGGTCAGACGCTGAGCCATCGGTGTGCGAAGACCCGTCATTGGGCGGCCTTTGGCGGCCTGACGGCTTCCCGGCCATGGCCCCGCGCAGCTTTGCAATGCGGCTCGCGGCGCTCTCGTAGGCAGCCCGCGCCTCGGGCTGCTTGCCGCCGCCCTCCTCCTCTTCTTCTTCACTCACGCCGTTGCACCTTTAGTGAGCGGCAGATCACCCTCTTCCGGCACCTCAAAATGCGCGGCGATCTCGTCAGGGTCGACGGCGGACAGGTTCGGCGGGGACCAGCGCGGGGCCTTGTCCTTATCAATCACCGTGGCGCGGATGCCCTCATAAAGGTCCGGGCCGCGCAGGATCCGGCTCACCGCGCGATACTCGGCCCGCAGCGCGTCCTCCACCGTGCCCTCGCCGTGACGCTTTTGAAGTTCCAGCGCCAAGGTCAGACTGGTGGGCGATTTTTCGCGCATCCGCGCCGCCACGGCTCCGGCGTGCTCGTACCGTTCATCGCTCTCGGCCTGGTCGAGGATGGCCCCCACCGCATCGCCGTCGAAAACGCGCTCCACGAACGCCACAAGGTCTTCGCTCAGCGGCTCTGCGTCGGCGGCAAGGTCGTCAAGCGCATCGTCAAGGGCGCGTGCGTGCACCGCACGGTCCAGCGCGTCATGCAGCCGCTCAGAGGACACCGCATGGGTGGCAAGGCCCATCGAGGTGGCCTCATCGCGGCCAAGGGTTGCGCCGGTCAGCGCCAAGTAACGGCCGAATTGGTGCGGCAGCGCCGCGAGCACGCGGGTCGTCCCTACATCCGGCACCAGGCCGATACCGGCCTCGGGCATGGCAAACACCAAGTTGTCGCCGGCAACCCTGTGTGAGCCGTGAACGGAAATCCCAACGCCCCCGCCCATCACAATCCCGTCCATCAGCGCGATGTACGGCTTGGGAAACGCGGCAACTGCGGCGTTGTTGAGATACTCGGCCTGGAAAAAACCGGCCGCATCCGAGCGTCGCGTATAGATGTCACGGATGTCGCCGCCGGCGCAGAACGCCTTCCCCTCCGCCTGGACAACCACACGGCCCACCCCATCGTCGCGCGCCCAATCATTCAGCGCCTCACGCATGTCGCGCACCATGGCTTCGGTGAGCGCATTGAGCGCTTTGGGCCGGCCCAGCGTGATGAGACCCGCCATCCCCACACGCTCAAACTTGATGTCGCTCACCGCGCTGCGATCCTTTGCTGGGCCTTCAAGAGTTCCCAGGTGGTCTTAAGGGTTTGGAGCACAAAAAACCCGACAGACCGGCCCGGCGCAACGCCTGGGACGCTCAGTTCGCCTCCCGCAGCACATGGCGCGCGATGATGACCCGCATGATCTCGTTCGTCCCTTCAAGGATTTGATGAACCCTGAGGTCACGCAACAGGCGCTCAAGGGGATAGTCGCGCAGATAGCCGTAGCCGCCGTGGATCTGCAGCGCGGCATTCACCACGTCGAAGCCGGTATCGGTGGCGAGGCGCTTGCCCATGGCGGCAAGGCATGTGGCATCGGGCGCTCTATTCTCCACCGCTTCGGCGGCCTTGTGCAGGAGGAGGCGCGCCGCCTCCATGTGCGTTGCCATGTCCGCCAGCTTGAATTCGGTCGCCTGAAACGCCGCGATGGGCTTGCCGAACTGCTTGCGCTCCTTGGCGTACTGCGTGGCATAGCCGAGCGCCGCGGCCCCTGCCCCCAGCGAACAGGCGCCGATGTTAAGCCGCCCGCCGTCGAGACCGCTCATGGCGATCTTGAAGCCGTCGCCCTCTGCGCCCAGCCGATTGGCTCTCGGCACCCGCACGCTGTCGAACATGACGGCAGCGGTGGGCTGGGAGTGCCAGCCCATTTTCTCTTCCTGCGCACCAAAGCTGAGACCCGGCGTCCCCGCCTCCACCAAGATGGCGGATATCCCGCCCGCTCCCTCACCGCCTGTGCGGCACATGACAAGGTAGATGTCGGCCCGGCCGCCACCGGAAATGAACGCCTTGGCACCGTCGATCACATAGTAATCGCCGTCCAGCCGGGCGCGGGTGCGCAGGGAGGCGGCATCGGAGCCGGAATTGGGTTCGGTGAGGCAATAGGCGCCGAACCGCTCCATGCTCACCAAGGACGGCAAGTGGGCTGCCTTTTGCGCAGGCTCACCGAACCTGTCGATCATGCCGGCAACCATGTTGTGGATGGACAGGTAGGCGGCCGTGGACGGGCAGGCTCGTGCAAGCTCTTCAAACACGATGGCTGCGTCGAGCCGCGACAGGCCCGCCCCGCCCTCGGCCTCCGACACGGTCATGGCGGCAAACCCAAGGGCTGCCGCCTGCCGCAGGGTTTCTTCGGGGAAGGTGTGGTCCCGGTCCCAATCGGATGCGAACGGGGCGATCTGCTCGCTGGCAAAATCTGCCGCCATCTGCGCGATCGCCGTCTGCTCTTCGCTGAGCTCAAAATTCATCGGTGTCACCTCCCGCCGTGACTTGTCCCGGGCTTTCCCGCTGAGGCTTTGAGACCGCACTTCCGATATACGTCAATGACAGCTTCATGTGGGCGCTGTTTTGGTGCTATTCTAAGTTTGTACTGGAGGCAGTTTCTCTCATGGACTACGAAGCGCGCAGACAGCTCAGGCCCGATATGGCCAGCGTCCTGAAGGGCCGCAGAATGCGGCGGCTGCGGCGCACGGACTGGTCTCGCCGTCTGGTGCGCGAAAACGCGTTGACCGCCAACGATCTCATCTGGCCCATCTTTCTGATCGAGGGCACCGGTGTGCGCGAGCCTGTGCCCTCCATGCCGGGCGTGCTGCGCCTGTCGGTGGACGAGGCCGTCGCCGCCGCACAGGAGGCTGAAGCGCTCGGCATCCCTGTCGTCGCGCTCTTCCCTTATTCGGGGCCGGACATTCGTGACGAGATGGGGTCCGAATGCGTCAACCCCGAAAACCTCGTTTGCCGGGCCGTTCGTGCCATTTCGGCTGAGGTGCCTGGTGTGGGCACCATGACAGATGTGGCGCTCGACCCCTACACCAGCCACGGACATGACGGGCTTTTGGCGGGCGATGAAATCCTCAACGATGAGACCGTTGCCCAACTCATCGCCCAGTCCCTCAATCAAGCAAGCGCCGGGTGCGATATCATCGCCCCGTCCGACATGATGGACGGGCGGGTGGGCGCCATCCGTGCCGCGCTCGACCGTGAAGGGTTCGAGCATGTGCAAATCATGGCCTACGCCGCAAAGTATGCCAGCGCCTTTTATGGTCCATTCCGCGATGCTGTGGGTGCGAGCGGTGCGCTAAAGGGCGACAAGCGCACCTACCAGATGGACCCGGCCAACGGGTTGGAGGCACTGCGCGAGGCAGAGCTCGACCTTGCTGAGGCTGCCGACATGGTCATGGTCAAGCCAGGCATGCCGTACCTTGATGTGGTGTGGCGCATCAAAGAGCACCTGCGCGCACCCACCTTCGCTTACATGGTGTCCGGCGAATACGCGATGATTGAGGCGGCCGCCGCCAACGGCTGGATTGATGGCGAGCGCGCGATCATGGAAAGCCTGATCGCCTTCAAGCGCGCCGGGGCGGACGGCGTGCTCACCTACCATGCGCCCCGCGTCGCGCGGCGCCTTCAGGCCGGCTAAACCTTCCACCCGGCACGCAAGAGCCTCGCCTTGCGCGCACTGTCCTTTTGACTTCAACGGCGCACCGGGGGCAGAACACGCGCCCTGATCACTTGTCGCGCGCCAAGGCCCCCATGACCCGTTTCCTCACCCCCTGCCGGCGCAAGGCCATACGCCCGCCGGCACCGGCACGCGGCTGATAGGGCGCCCGCCGCGGATGGGAGAGTTCTTCGCAGCCGGCACCGACATCGCCATGGTCGCCACGCTCGTGGTCATCGCGGTGTCGACGGCGCTTTACGCGACTGAACGCTATTCGATCGAAGCCATCAGCCTCGGCGTCATCGCGAGCTATCTCATCATCTTTGTGGCACTCGGCCTGCCGGCGGAAGACACCGCGCTTGGCGCCGGCGACCTTCTGGCAGGCTTTGCCAACCCCGGCCTCATTACCATCGTGGCGCTTTTGGTGGTGGGTCAGGGCCTCTTCCACACCGATGCGCTGGAGCGGCCGGCGCAAATCATCATCAAGGCCGTCTCCGGCGGCGGCGCCTTGAGCCTCATCGCCATATTCTGCGCAATCGCGGCCCTTTCGGCGTTTTTGAACAACACGCCGGTGGTGGTGATGTTCATCCCGCTCATTTCGACGCTGTCCGCCGCGATGGGCTTTTCCGTGGCGCGGGTGATGATGCCGCTGTCGTTCGTCACGATCCTGGGCGGAATGACCACGCTTATCGGCTCATCGACCAACCTTTTGGCGGCAAACGTCGCCCGCCAATCCGGCGCGGTGGATCTTTCATTCTTCTCATTCACGCCGGTGGCGGTCATGATGGCGCTGGTCGCCCTGCCCTACGTGCTCGGCGTGGTGCCGCTTCTCTTGCGCAACCGCACCACCATGGCCGAGGCGATCCAGGGCGCGAGCGGCAAGCAGTTCATCGCAGAAATCCCCATCAGGACAGGTCACCCCCTTGTGGGTGCACGGGCGACTGCCGGCCTCTTCCCCCAGTTCAAAGACATGACGGTGCGCCTCGTGCAAAGGGGCGAGCGGCCCATCCTGCCACCATTTGAAAATGTCACGCTTCGGCCCGGCGATCTCGTCATCGTCGCCACCACCCGCAGTGCGCTCGAAAAATCCCTCTCCGCGGACGCCGTCGTCGGCGACGGGAAGGAGGATCAGCCGCGCCCGCCGGGGGTCGTCACCCTTGCCGAGGCGATTGTCGCACCTGGTTCGCGCCTCATCGGACGGACCATCGCCCAGGCGGGGCTGCGGGCCGATACCGGCTGCGTCGTCCTTGCCATTGAACGCCGTTCGCGCATGCCGCGCATGCCGCTTACCGATATCCGCATGGAGGCGGGGGACGTGCTCCTCTTCGGCGGACCGCGCGCAGGGATCGACGAACTGCGCGGCAACCGTGATGTGCTGCTCATCGACTGGACGGCGGCGGATATTCCGGCCCGTGACCGCGCGCCAGTCGCCCTTGGCATCTTCGCCGCGGTCGTGTTTGCCGCAGCCACCTCGCTCATGCCCATTGTGGCCGCCGCGGTCCTCGGCGCTTTCGCCATGCTTGCCACCGGCTGTCTCAACACGCGCCAGGCTGCCCGGGTGATTGACGGGCGCATTGTCATGCTCATCGCCTCGGCCATCGCCTCCGCCACAGCGCTTGAAGCCACCGGCGGGGCTGAGGCCCTTGCCAACGCCTTGCTTTCCGCCCTTGCCGGGTCGCCGGCAAGTGTTGTGATGTCGGCCCTATTCCTCATTATTGCCGTCAGCACAAACGTTCTGACCAATAATGCGGCAGCAGTGCTCTTTACCCCCATTGCCATTGGAGTTTCCGAAACGCTGAACTTGCCAGCCGAGCCGTTCGTGGTCACAGTCATTTTGGCTGCGAACGCGTCCTTCGCGACGCCGGTGGCTTACCAGACCAATCTGCTCGTGATGGGACCCGGCCATTACCGCTACCGAGATTTTGTGGTCGCAGGCGCACCGCTGGTCCTGCTACTTTGGGGCACGTTTTCGCTCGTCGCCCCTTGGTGGTATGGCATCTAACCAGCTAAGTCTTTTGCAGCGCTCAACGGGGAGGCGATGGTGAAGTCGAACGATCGCTTCCATGGCGAGCCACGGGATACCGAAGATGCGGTAGACGCCACCGAAACGGCGTCCATCAGCGTCGGCAAGCCGCCGCGCCGGCGCCGGCGGGTCACCGTCCGGCGTCTTTCCGAGCACCCGCAGTTTTATCTTACCGCCCCCTCGCCTTGCCCCTACCTGGCGGACCGCTTCGAGCGCAAAGTCTTCACCCACCTGGTGGGTGACAGGGCCGACTCCCTGAACGACCTTCTGACCCAGGGCGGCTTCCGCCGCAGCCAGAACATTGCCTACCGCCCGGCCTGCGAAGGCTGTCGCGCCTGCATTTCTGTGCGCGTGGTGGTTGATGAGTTTGTTTGGACCCGGTCCCTGAAACGCATCGCGAAATCCAACGAGCAACTGGATCGAAGAGAGCGGCCCGCTCTGCCGTCGTCAGAGCAGTACGCCATCTTCCGCGCCTACCTGGACTCCCG
>JBCDFB010000117.1:0-8173 GCA_039178655.1 Pseudomonadota bacterium
CGCAGCTACGTGCTCCTGGTGTTCGGCTTCTTCGTGTGCGGCTTCCACGTGGCCTTCATCATCGCCCACATGCCGGCCTATCTGCTGGATCTCGGTTTCGGGCCGCAGGTGGGTGGGATCGCGCTCGCCCTTATCGGGCTCTTCAACGTTGCCGGCTCCCTGGCAGCCGGGGCGATCGGCCAGCGCTACTCAAAAGCCTATTCCCTGTCGGCGCTCTACTTCGCCCGTTCGGTCGCCATTGCCATCTTCGTGCTGACCCCCATCACACCGGCAAGCGTCATCGTGTTTTCAGCGGCCATGGGGCTTTTGTGGCTGTCCACCATCCCGCTCACCTCGGGCCTCGTGTCGGTCATGTTCGGTCCGCGGTACCTTGCAACGCTCTTTGGTGTGGTCTTCTTCTCCCACCAGGTGGGCTCGTTCCTGGGGGTCTGGCTCGGCGGCGTCATCTATGCGCAAACCGGCAGCTACGACATGCTGTGGTGGATCGGCGTTGTGCTCGGCATCTTTGCAGCCCTCGTGCACCTGCCCATCCGCGATGCGCCCGGCCCGAGGCTTGCGGCCGCAGCCGCCTGAACCGACGGCAAAAAACCGTATGTCAGGCAGTTGACGCGACACCTCTTGGCGCAATGACGGCGCGCGCCACCTATGTCAGCGTGATGACAGAGCGCGATAGTGCAGCCATTGCCGTTGAAGCGGCGGTATGCAGCGAGGAGAGCAAAGCCCTCCCCTGTACGTGCCTGCGGCTGCGTCGCATCGCCCGGCAGATCACATCGGTCTACGACGGTGCGCTGGAAGCCCACGGTGTCTCCATCGTCACCTACGCAGTCCTCTCCGCGCTCAACGCGGCAGCGCCGCTCACCCTGTCAGCCCTTGCCGACATGGTGGGGACCGACCGCACGACCCTGTCGCGCACGGTGGAGCGGATGCGCAGCGCCGGCCTCGTTGCCGCCTGCCCCGGCGATGACCGGCGCGAACGGCGCCTCAGCCTGACCGAGCACGGCAAGGCGACCTTCCGCGCCGCGCGCGCCAGCTGGCTGGAAACCGCAGCCCAGTTGGAAGAACGCTACGGCGCATCCCGCCTTGAAAGCCTCCACGCGCTCCTTGCCGACCTTGAGACCGTGGCGGAAGACGAATTGACGCCTGCCTGAGCGGCCGGCGTTCACGACAAGATTGCGATAATCACCAGCGTGAGCACAAAATCGGCAATCACCATGCCGATGGCGAGTGGCACGGCCACCTTCAATGCGATGCGCAGCACCAGATAGTTGAAGCGCAGCACCACAATGAGCGCCACAAGCGACAGGAGCGCTGCGCCGGTTTGGGGCAGCCAGCCCGCCCCCTCCAGCAGGAACGGCACCATCATGATGGTGGCCGACACGGGCGCGGCCCAATTGCGCGCAACCACGTAGCTCACATAATCGCGGGACACCCCGAGCGGCCCTGCCACCAACGCCAGCGCGATGGGGAAGGCCACCCAATTAACCACCAGGATGGGAAGCTGCTCCCAGAACAGCCCGCCGAACGCCTGTCCTGAGGATTTCGACACCGCATACATGGTGAGCGCGTTAAGCGGCACGAGCAGGAACACCACGGCAAACGAGCGCCAAAACCCGTCAAGAGACCGATCAAGGTAGCCGAGCCCCGCATCGCGCCCGCGGAACAGGAGCAGTGCCCCGTAAAGCGAGCGCCGGGTCTCGGCCACCGTCAGCATGGGGCAAGCAGCCGGGCAATGATGGCGCGGTAGGCCTCCGTCAGGCGGCGAAGCTCAGTGACAGACGTGCGCTCGTCCACCTGATGCATGGTTGAGCCGACGGCACCAAACTCGATCACGGGACAATAGTCCTTCAAAAACCGCGCATCAGATGTGCCGCCACCGGTGGTCGCCTCGGGCAGCACACCCGTGGCCTCCTGCACGGCTGCACTCACCTTTTCAATGACGTCGTCGTCGCGGGTGAGAAACACGTCGCTCTCGCCCGCCTGCCAGGAAATGGTCACATCCGCCGTCGCCGCGGCACGGCGCACCCGCGCTGCCAACGCGTCCTTCAGTTTTGCCAAGGTCCAGCGATCGTTAAACCGTACATTGAACCGAAGCATGGCCTCGCCCGGGATCACGTTGTGCGCCGGATTGCCCACGTCGATGGTGGTGATCTCAAGGTTTGAGGGCGCGAAATCGTCGCTCCCCAGGTCGAGCGGCTCCAAAAGCGCCTGCCCGCACGCCAGCAGCGCCGGCACCGGATTGTCCGCCAGATGCTGATAGGCCACGTGGCCCTGGCGCCCGTGCACGGTGATCGCCCCTGTGAGGGACCCCCGCCGGCCGATCTTGATGGTGTCGCCCAGCACCTCTCTTGAGGTGGGTTCACCCACCAGAGCCGCATCGAACGTGGTCCGCTCGCTGCACCATCTGGCAAGGGGCCTTGTCCCGTTGATGGCCGGCCCCTCCTCGTCGCCGGTGATGAGCAACGAGATCCGGCCCGTTCCGCCCGACTGAAGGTGCATGGCGGCAGCACAGATCATTGCCGCCACGGCCCCCTTCATGTCCTGCGCCCCGCGCCCGTAGAGCGTGTCGCCGTCAACGGCTGCGGAGAACGGGGGATGGGACCAATTCCCGTCAGGTCCCGGCGGCACCACATCCACATGTCCGGCAAGGGCAATGTGCCGGCCGTCATTGCCTGCGGTGGCATAAAGGTTTTCCACCGGTGCAGCCTCGCGTTCGGCAAACACCATCCGCTCCACCGCAAATCCTGCGGCGGAAAGCGCGCGCTCGCAAATGTCGAAAGCCTCCGGCCCGGCCGGCGTCACGCTTTCAGCGCGGATCAGTGCTGAGGCAAGTTCAACGGGGTCGGGAACAGTCACCGGGCCGCGCTCAGACCGGCCCACGGGCGTTGGACGTTGCTGCGTACTTGTTGCCTCCCTTGTCCCCGGGCATCAGCCCCAGCACCACGAAAGCGATCACGCCGATGAGGGGGATGGCGAAGGCAATGGCGAACCAGCCGGAAAGGCTCTTGTCGTGCAGGCGCTTCACGGCGAGCGCCACCTCGGTCCACAACAGGCCGAGGAAAACGAACGGTGACAGCGGCGCCAGCTGCACAGCGCCGGTATCAGGACTGATGGACGGCATCATCATGGCCACCGCCACAAGGCCGCAGCCAATGTTGCCGAGCCAGAACACCTCACGGTTCACTCGGCCGTCGAGCCCCAGTAGCGCCCACAACAAGGTCGGCGCGCGTTGCGCGGCCATGGTCAATCTCTCAATAGCTCGTTGATGGATGTCTTCGCGCGGGTGCCTTCGTCCACCCGCTTCACGATGATGGCCGCAGCAAGGGCAAGCGCATCGCTCCCGCCCGAGGACGTGGCGATCGTGCCGGGCACCACCACCGAGTAGGGCGGAACCTCGCCGCGGAACACCTGGCCCGTCTCACGGTCGATGATCCTCGTGGACTGGCCGATGAAAACGCCCATGGAGAGCACCGATCCCTTGCCGACCCGCACGCCCTCCGCCACTTCCGAGCGCGCGCCGATGAAGCAATCGTCCTCGATCACCACGGGGCTCGCCTGCAGCGGTTCCAGCACGCCGCCAATCCCCGCACCGCCCGAGATATGGCAATTGCGGCCCACCTGCGCACAGGACCCCACAGTGGCCCACGTATCGATCATGGTGCCCTCATCCACATAGGCCCCAAGGTTCACGAAGGAGGGCATCAACACCACGCCCGGCGCAATGTAGGCGGACCGGCGCACGATGGCGCCCGGCACAGCACGGAACCCCGCCCCCTCAAAATCCACCTCAGACCAGGCGTCGAACTTTGAAGGGACCTTGTCCCACCACCGTGAGCCGCCCGGGCCGCCGTCGATGGGCTCCATGGGGTTGAGACGGAAGGACAGGAGCACGGCCTTCTTGAGCCATTCGTTCACCGACCAACCGGTGCCGTCAGGCTCGGCAACGCGCAGGATGCCGCGGTCGAGAAGGCCGAGCGCTTTGTCCACCGCGTCGCGCACGCGGCCTGTGGTGCGGGCAGTGACGGTTGCGCGCTCCTCGAAAGCGGCGTCGATGGTCGCTTCCAAGCGTTCGCGCTCGGCAAGGCTGATGTTCATGGCAGGTCCGGTACTGGTCGTCGTGACGCGACAGATAGAGGGTCATCGCCCAATTGCCCAGCGCACAGGCAAACCCGCGCGCGTCAAGGACCATACGACAAGGTCGTAACTCGCCCGCCCTCGCCAAAGCTGATGCGTTCAGCCTGCCCGCCGGTGAGCGCGCGCCCGCCACCGGCAGCGCAGTCCATGCGGCAACCATCCACGCGGCGACAACGAGCCCCATCGCGCCCTCATCCTAAAGCGAAGGCCCGGCAAAATCCTCAGCACGTCGTGAGATCTCATCGAGCAGCGTATCGCCCATGGCGGCCACGTCCTCCGGCGTCCCCTGCAGGCTGAGGAGCGCATATCCCGCATCGCTCCTCATCAGCGCGTAGCGCGTGGCAAGGGTCGCGCCGCCGGTCTCGCACGACATGGTCATGCTCATGTCGATGGTGTCGCTGACAGGTCCGTTGCGGGTGGAGAACGCGCCGCTGCAATTGGCGGCGGCATTGCCGATCAGTTCGCCGCGCAACGCCATCAGCTGATCAAAGCTCTTGGGCAACAATTCCAAACCGCCGAACAGGCTGTCCGTGCTGAAGCCAATGGTATTCGGCTCCTCCCGCGGGCTCATGTCAAAGGGCGCGCCCGCCGCCTTGGAAAGGGCGCTGGCAAGCACCATGGCCGCCCGCGCCGGCGCAATGCGTGTTCCCTCGGCAGTGCCCTCGGGCGGGGCCACGCCCTTGGTCGCAACCAACGCCTCGGGCGCGGGCTGTTGTGCAAGGCGCGCCGTCTGTGCCTGCGGTGCCGGGGTGTCCGGTGCCGCTTCTGTCGGGGTCTGAGGCTCGCGGCGCGCCTCATCGCCACGCCCGCCCTGCTGCCCGCCGCCGCGCAGCCGGGCAATCTGCTGCGCATTCATCCGGGCATTAAAGCAGCCGCGCAGCCAGCGGATGGCCCGGTTGCTGCCGGAAAGGCCGAAGGTGAAGTCCCCCACAAAGCTCGACACCTGGATCTGCCGGGCGCGCCGAAATCGATCCACCAGGTTCGGATCGTCGGGAAGGTCCATGCGCACCGCATTGGTCTGGTGCGCATGAACCCGCGCAAAGCGGGGCCGGTTGCGGCCGAGGCGGTAGGTGGCGGTGCCGCTCTCACCCACATTAAGACCCCACCGGTCCGATACCAAGGTGATGGAAAAGCCAAACTCATGGCCAAAGGAGAGGACAAGATCCACAAAGTGGTAGGAGCCCACCTGAACGGTGCATTGGCTGAACGCACCCGTCTCCCGGTCCGTCCACACGTAACCGTTCCAGTTCCCGCCCTTCCACACGAACTGATGGTCAAGCTGCGCCTGGGCCGTGCCTGCCGCCACAACAAGGGGAATTGAGACGGCAAGCGATTGCCCCCAGCATCGCGCCCACCTGCCGATCTGTCCCATCCCAGCCATCACGACCCCTCCATGAGGCAGGCAAGCGTTGCCCGGCGCGCTCCTACCGGTCAACCGGCGGGTAGGCGCTGGGCGCGGTGCGCACGCCATCACACTGCGGCTTCTCCCGCTGGGAGACCCGCGTGAACACCCTTTCGCCAAGGTCTAGCGAAAACTCTTCATAAAGCCCGCAATCGGCATCGGGGCCGTAGTATCGCGTCAGCGACAAAGCGTTGCGTTCGGAAATCCAGTCCGGCGTGACGACGGTGTCGCGCCCGTCCTCGCCCCGCACCGCGGGCGGAAACGACACCGCGCTCACCATCCCGTCGGCACCTTCAAACGCGATCAGGCTCTCAATATTCACATCGCCCGTATGGCAGGAGACGATGTGCATGGCGCCATCGTCGCTGAAGCCGATGCGCCGCGCGCCGAACGCCGGCACGGCCCCTTCCAGATCGCATCCCCGCGCCGAGGCAAGGGTCAGCACGCCGGCCGGAATCTCGGCAAGTTCATAGGCAAAGGTATCGCTCACCACGCTCACTCCGCGGGGCGCGTCAGAGGGTGCGCCAGCCGGTCGGCCACCCCAGGCGACAATGGCATCCTCCCGGTCAAACCGGCCCTGCCGCCGATCGAACTCCAAGAGCGCAGGGGTCAATCCGTCGAGCGCCACCTCGTAGGCGACCGTCCCCGCCGAGCCACCGAAAAACACAGAGATCACGGCCCGCCTGCCGCCTCGAAGCCGCTCCACCAGCGGGCGCCTTGCCTCGCCCGAGAAGGTCATTTCGTTGCCGTCGTAGATGCGGCTCACGGTGCCGTAGACGCCGTAATCGTCGCCGCCGCCATAGACATCGATTTCCACACGCATGTCGAGCGCCAGCGGATTTCCCATGGGCGCGGTGGTGACAAACACGTTGCCGTCCGCGGCCGGCCCCCGCTCCAGCTTGAACTTTGCGCTCTGGCCGTCTGGAGCGCGGGCGGTTGCGGTCGCCGTGCAATAGACCCGCTGCGAACAGGCAACGGTCCAGTTGCCAAATTCCTGCGCCTCAGCCCCTGTCCACGCCAACGCCGAAGCCATGGGAATAGCGCAGGCCCAGATCTTCCCAAGCCGCATCAGTTGGCCCGCTCGGCGACAATGCGGGACAGGAACCCGGCAAGATCGTCGGTGACGAACTCCACATGCTCGGCGCTGCGACCCTCCAACTCCCATTCCTCGCGAAACACCTCCCGCGTTCCCTCCGGCACGATCAGCACGGTGCGCATCCCATGCTGTGACGGCACCACAAGATTGCGCGACAAGTCTTCGAACATGGCAGCCCGGTTCGCCTCGATCCCATGCTTGCCCCAAAACCGCGCGTAGGCCTCCTCAGCAGGCTTCGGAATAAGGTCGGCGGCAACAATGTCGAAGATATCTTCAAAGTGATCGGTGATCCCCAGCCGTTCGATCACCCGCGCGGCATGATCGGTGGTCCCGTTGGTCATGATGAAGCGCCGGCCTGGCAGCGCCTTGATGGCATCTGCCAGGTGAGGGTCTTCAACGATCCGCGAATGGTCGATGTCGTGCACAAACTCCAAAAACCCGTCCGGTTTGATGCCGTGCTCAACCATCAACCCGCGCAACGTGGTCCCGTAACGGCGGTAATAATCCTTCTGCAGCTTGCCCGCTGCCTCCCGCTCCAGATCAAGAAGCTTGGCAACATAGTCGCCCATCTTCTCGTCCACCTGGGCGAACAGGTCGGTGTGGGAGGGGTAGAGCGTGTTGTCGAGATCGAAGATCCACGTGTGGACGTGGTCGAAGGCGGAAAGGTCGCGCGGATTGGCGGTCACGCTCTCCGACGGCAGCGGCGATGAATGGCTCATGACACCTCTTCTCTCACGGCGATGGGCCTCTTGCCATGGGGCGCCCCCCCACGCCATGCCCCGCCTGACCGAGAGGTGCAAATTTCAGACGACGCGAAGATAAAGCTCATGCTCAACGTCGCTCACCCGCGCGCCGATCTTGTCAATCTCCTGGGCCTTTATGGCGCTGAATACGCGCCTGAACTCCTCACCGAGCCAATCCGCCACAAACTCGGATCGGGCAAAAACATCCAGCGCTTCCTCCATGTTGCGCGCAAACGAGGGCCCCTCTCCGCAGTCGTCGATGCTTGGCGGTCCGGGGCGTTGGCGCCGGGCAATGCCGCTCAAGGCGCCGGCAATGACTGCGGCCGCGACGAGGTAGGGGTTCGCGTCCGCCCCCGCGATGCGGTTCTCCAGTCGCGCCGATGGGCCGCACGTTGAGGGCACGCGCACAGCCGCGCCCCGGTTGTCGAGCCCCCAGGTGGCCGCGATCGGCGCATAGGAGCCGGCCCGGAACCGCCTGTAGGAGTTGAGGTTCGGCGCTGAGATCAGGAACGTCTCAGCCGCCGAGGCCTGCGCCCCACCCACAGCAAAGGAGAGCGTGTCTCCCAGCGGGCTCCCCGGTGCATCAAAGGCGTTGGCCCCGTCCGCCGCCCCGTCGGTTGCCCCGTCGGTTGCCCCCTCTGGCGCCCGCCCCGCGCGCCAGGCCTGGGCCAGCCCATAGAGCGCAAAGCCCATAACGAACAGGCCCAGCAGGCCCAGCAGCGCCCGCGGCGGGATCGCCGAGGCCAGAGCCACGCCCACCGGGATGGCCACCACCAGCCCCGCGATCACCGGCGCTGCCAG
>JBCDFB010000118.1:0-8161 GCA_039178655.1 Pseudomonadota bacterium
TGAATGCAGGCGGGATCACCACCCGGCTTATCGCGGCCGCAAAACTCCTCCTGGGGCGCCTTCCCCACGCGCTGGCCCATGTGTGCCTGGTCGCGAACCTTATGCTCGCGTCCATCATGGGCTCGGCGACCGCGCAGATCGCGGTGATGTCGCAGGTGATGGTGCCCGAGATGGAGCGCGACGGTTACCGCCGAAGCTTTGCGGCCGCGCTGACGGCAGCCGCCGGAATGCTCGGCCCGGTCATCCCGCCGTCCATGATCTTCATCATCTACGGCGTGGTGGCGCAGGTTTCGGTCGCCCAGATGTTTCTGGCGGGGATTCTCCCCGGGCTCCTGCTCTTCGCGCTTCTGACCATCCTGATAACGGTCCGCGCCCCCGACCATGCGACGGTGGAGACCCCTGCAGAGCCGGCGGAGCGAAGGGTGGGACGGGTCCTGCTTTCAGCGGTGGTCGGCCTCACGATCCCTGCCGTCATTGTTTTCGGCATCGCGTTCGGCGTCGTGACGCCGACCGAATCGGCAGCCATTGCGCTGGCGCTGGCACTTGTCCTCAGCGCCGTTGTGTACCGGGATCTCGCATGGCGGGACATTGAGCCCATCCTGACCCGCACAGCGTTGAACTCAGCCCTTGTCCTGTTCCTCATCTCCACGGCGAAGGTCTTCGGCTTCGTGCTGACCTTCAACCGGGTGCCGCAGGAGATTGCCTTGGTGCTCCAGTCGCTGACTGAGGACCCGACGATGTTCCTGCTCCTCGTCTTCGCCCTCGCGCTGGTGGTCGGCGCGTTCATCGACGGCATCGCAGCGCTCATCGTGATGGTGCCGATCCTCCTCCCGGTCGCGACATCGGTCTACGGCATCGACCCCATCCAATTCGGGGTCGTCGTATCCATGACGCTCACCATCGGCCTTCTCACGCCGCCTGTGGGAACCGGCCTCTACGTCGCCTCAGCCGTCGCCGATGTGCCTTTGCCGGCCTTGCTGCGCGAGATTGCGCCATTCGTCGCGACAACCATCGTGGTGATTGTTCTGGTTGCGCTCTTCCCCGCCTTTACGGGCCTGCTGCGCTGAAGCGCAGTAGATCCACCAAGCTCGTAAGACGACAACGCGCTCTCACCTTCAGAAGCGCTGGCTGCGACCGTGTGAGGGCTGGCGGTGGGGGCTGGCGCGCCGCAGGGCACCGCCGGATGCCAATCTTCATGGTCATTCAACAGGTCCTGCACGGGCGGTCGTGAGGGGTGCGAAGCGTCCGTAGCGCACCGCAACCCGTGACCTGCTTTCGCCACGGCAAGACTTGCGGGATGGGGATGGTCACCAGCGCGACAGGACCGCCGTCCCCAATACACACCTGCAACAGAACGGCTGTGGGTATTGCCGCGCAATGACACATCTCGAAATGTCCGAGCGAGCAGATTCAGCGCAAGTCAGAACCACCACACTGATCATTGGTTATTGGCGGGCGGATCAATAATCTTCGTAGACTTTTGGATCGAAGAAAGAGGACCCCGCCTCGTACTTTCTGCCGGGGCTCATGTCCGGTCCACCCCCGCCTTCGACACGGCCGTCGAAGGTGAGCTCCAATTGGACGCCTGAGGGGTCGTAGACGAAGAGCTGCCACAGTGTGGTGCCGGGCACCGCGAACTCCCGGTATGGCAGACCGGCGGCGGCAAGCCTTGCGGCGATGTCGTGGTAGCCCACCGCGGTGAGCGACACATGGTCGATGGCACCCGACCCCGACGGCGCAGCGCCCTGCGGGCCGAGGGCAGGACCCCCGGCGTAGATGTGGATCACCGCCTCACCCACCGGCGTGGGGAGGGCAAGCCATGCGCCCGGGTAGCCGAAATCTGGCCGATGCGCTTCCGCAAAGCCCAGCGCATCTCGGTAAAAGCGCACGGTCTTGTCCAAGTCATTGGTCTTAATGGCAACGTGCAGGAGGCCGGTGAGGGCAGGCATCCACATCTCCGACAGGATTTGCCCGAGCGCGTCAGCAACAGTTGTGCCAGGCCCCCGGACGACGCGGCTGCCGCGCGGATGCAAGCCCTTAGGACGTCGCGCAACCGCGCCGTCGGCCATCATTGGTCAAGCATCGGCCAGCGTCTGATTAGATCGTTCTTATTCTAGTTCTGATCTTTTACTGTGGAGATATTTATTCTTTCCATCCCCACACCAGTCTGCGATGAAATAAATGCCTCTCTAAAACTTTCAACCCAGCTTGCATGAAGGTCAACGTGAACGAAGGACTGTTCGGACTATTCCGTCTTCACCGGTTGGCGGCCCAGCGCGGGGAAGGTCTGCGGCCCGAATTGGCCGAGGTGCTGAACCGTGAGATGGACCTTACGGCGCAAGGGGTCATCCGCCTGGAAAAAGCCGTCACGCGCACTCCGCCATGCCGGCAGGTGGTGAGCGAGGAAGAGCTTAGCGCACGCGGCATTCCGATCCTGGCGCCGAACAAGCCGCAAAAGCGGCCGCTCACCCAGGCAAGCCGCACGCTGGACAAAGAGAAGTCGCGGAACCAATAGTCTGCGCTGTGCGAGCTTGCCGGGGCCGCTCACGCCCGGCAGAGGCGGAGAACGATGGACGCAGCATTTTGGCACGAGCGGTGGGAAACCGGGCGCATCGCCTTCCACGAAGCGGAAGGCAACGCACTGTTCGCCGCCCACTTTTCCGCGCTTAAGCTTTCTGCAGGCGCGCGCGTTTTTGTCCCCCTGTGCGGCAAAACGAAGGACATTGGCTGGCTGCTCAGCCAGGGCTACCGCGTCTGCGCTGTGGAACTCAGCCAACTCGCCATCGATCAGCTTTTTGAAGAACTTGAGCTGATCCCGAACATCACGCAGACCGGCGAACTGCTACACTATCGCGCCGCCAACATCGACGTGTTCGTCGGCGATGCCTTCGCCCTGACGGCAGATATCTTGGGCCCGGTAGACGCAGTCTACGATCGCGCGGCCCTTGTGGCGCTGCCGTTTGAGATGCGGGCCGGCTACGGCAGGTTGCTCAACACCGTCACCCGTGGCGCATCCCAGCTTTTGCTCACCTTCATTTACGACCAAAGCCAGCTCGACGGGCCGCCGTTTTCGGTGGATGACGCGGAGGTGGCCCGGGTCTACGGCGCCCACTACACTATCATGAAGTCCGCATCGGTCCCCCTCGCAGGCGGGCTGCGGGGTTTTCACGCCATCGAGGAGGTGGTGTGGCGACTGGAGGCGATCGACAGCGGCCACTCCACAGATACATGAACCTGCGCGCCCAGCCGTAGCAACCACTGCGCATTTCATCCCCGCCAAAACGCAACAGTTCCCCTGGCGGGCGCCTTCCGATCCCAACGCATGAGACAGTGCGCCGATGCGGACAGCGCGCCTGCCGGCCGTTGCTATTCCACGCGGATCACACCCGCCAGGCCAGTCTTCTGATGCTCGATGATATGGCAGTGGAAGGCCCAGTCGCCCGGATTGCTTGCCAGCACCGCCACATCCAGCGTTTCGCCGCGGCCAAGCAGCGCCGTGTCGGTCCAATTGCCCAGCACCTCCCGTTTGTTGGACCGGATCGGCCTGAAGGTCAGTCCATGCAAATGGACGGGGTGGGCATTCGGGCTCTCGTTGCGCAACCGCAGGACGTAGCTCTGCCCAAGCTTCAACACAGCCAGAGGCGTCAGATCCTCAGCCGCATCCCCCTGGTAAGGCTCGCGGTTGATGGACCAGAACGTGTAGCCGAGCGTGCCACAAAGCCCGTAGCGCGGCGCCGCGTCCTGCGGTGACCAGCCGAAGACGAATTCTTCCAGCTGCGCATTCTCAAGATCCGGTTCGGGCACCGGGTTCGCCGGCAGTTCGACAAAGTCGCTCAGCGTCCGTCCCACGTTGGCGCCTTCCGCGCGTACGGCGGCAAGGGTGCGCGGGCTCCCTGGCGCCCTCGCCTTTACAGTGAACGCCGACCCCTCTTCGGCAGGCATCAGCACCGCAAGGTCCACGCGTTGTCCTGGGGAGAGGAGGAGCGGCGCACCCTCGCTCGGCCAGGGGACAGGCGTGCGCAAAGGGTGGCCGTCCATGGCAATGATTTGCCCCGGCGCGCCATCGAACCAAAGCCTGTAGATGCGGGTCACATCCGTCGCAGCGATGCGCACGCGGGCGAGCCCGCCAGAGGGTGCGGTGTGCTCGGCGGTTGTCGCCCAATTTGCCGTCATCACATTGCCCAGCGTGCCACCCCGCGCTGCGCCCCGTGCGGTCCACAGGTCCATGAACTGGCCATCCCCGTCCAAACGGAAATCGCGCAGGTTGAGCGAAATGTCCGCGTCGAACCCCGGATCCTCAGCCTCGTCCACGATGAGGACGCCGGTCAGCCCCCGGGCCATTTGGTCCATGGTCAGGCAGTGCGGGTGGTACCAATAGGTCCCGGCATCTTCGGACGAGAACGTGTAGCGGAAACGCTCGCCCGCCCGGATGGGCGGCTGGGTGAGATAGGGCACACCGTCCATGGCGTGGGGGACCCTAAGGCCGTGCCAGTGCATGGCCGTGGGCGCGCCGTGCCCGTTCACCACGTCGACGGTGTAGCTTTCGTTCTGCTTCAGCCTGATGACGGGGGGTGGGCCGTCGGGCCGGGTGCTCACCAGCGCCTCGGTCACCTCCTCCACGATGCGCGCGCGGGCGGGCTGGATGGTGAGGGTTGGCACGGCGCTGCGGGCGGGCGCTGCGGCGAATATACCGCCGGCAAATCCCGCCCCTGCGAGGCCGACCGCGCCGACCATCACTTCCCTGCGTGTGGGCATCCTGGGCTCCCGCCAAATTGACAGGGGCACTCGTAGCAAGGCGATGCAACGCGATAAAGCGCAGTCACCAGAAGCTTTTGTTAATTTGCCGTACGAAAAGGCCGCATCGCGAACCGCAAGCCTGCTGCGACAGCCTGATTTCTTGAAGTATTATTGTTAAAAATAGATCGGAGAGCTCTGTAGGATGCTTTGCAGGCGACTTGAAAAAACAGCCGTCCATCCTGAGCGCCACAAAAAAGGCCCGGTCTGACGAGGACCGGGCCGTTTCAATTCGCAATAGAATGACGGGTTTATGCGGCCTGTGCCCGGCCGACGAACACCGCGCACCCGTCAGTCGCATCCACGGTGCCGGACACGATCTGGCAGGACGTGCCGCCACTGGCAGAGTGGATGAAATGGGCGCAGTTGCCGCAGCGCTCCTCGCCCTGCACATTCGTTGAGAAGTGCACGGCCTCTTTCGTCAACGCCTGGGCGCGGCCCACCTCGAACGACACGTTGTGGACGGCAGCATCCAGACCGGCGGGGTTCAGCACGTAGCGAGACATGTCTACTCCTGGTTCTCTCGATGACCTGACACTGCACATTATAGTCATTACTAGAATAATTCCAATAAGAGATTTCAGTTTAGAGTGCATAAAATATAGGCAGAGCGTGCCAGGGCGTGTGCACCCTGCCGCAATGGCCGTCCAGGGCTGCGGCCAACGACTGAATGAGGAGGATGGTTCTGAGCGCGTGGGCCGAGTTCTTGGCCGCCCTTGCGGTGTTTTTCGCAAGCCATGCGATCCCGGCACGGCCAGCGGTCAAGCAGCGCCTGGTGGGTCTTCTCGGACGAGGCGCCTATGGGGCCTGTTACGGCATCATCTCACTCGCCGCACTTGGCTGGGTGATCGCAGCAGCTGGGCGGGCGCCAACAGTTGCCCTTGCCCCGGTCGCCCCTTGGCAGCTTGCAGCACCGTTCATCCTGATGGTCCCGGCGTGCCTTCTCGTCGCGTTCGCGCTCTTTCGACCGAACCCCTATTCCTTCGGAGGCAGCCGCAACGCGCGCTTTAACCCGTCATACCCCGGCGTGGTGCGCATCACGCGCCATCCCCTTCTGCTTGCCATCCTGCTCTGGGCCGTCGGCCACCTTCTTGCCAATCCGCATGCTGCGCATGCCATCCTGTTTGGCAGTTTCGCGGTTTTTTCGTTGACTGGGATGGCCGCCATCGACCGGCGGTTGCGCCGCAACGGCATAGCGATGGCGGGCGAGCCCATCCCGCCCATGGGCGTCATGGAACTCACACTGCGCGCTGCCGGCGGGCTTGCCCTATACGCCTTGGTCCTTCTCGCCCACCCGGTGGTGGCGGGGATCAACGTTTACATCCTCTTGCCGAGCCTAATCCGCAGCCTCCTCTGACCGCCTTAAGACCACGTCGCCCAGTCACCCGTTGCACGGCGAACCTTTGGCGGCTGAGACCCTCAGCGTGGCGCCCGCGACACGCACTTGGGGCGAAAGTACGGCACAACGCCTGTGGATCAGCACGCCACGCCGCCGCGAACCCCTTCAGATGGGTTAACATTCTCGCCATGAAGGCGGCGTCGCCGCTGTTTGCGGGGGATGGTCTGATGTCTCACATGCATCGTTGTGCGGCGGCCTTGGCCGCGGTTGTCGGCACGCTCATGATGGGGGCTGTGGTTGCCGCCACGCCCGCTGTTGCCCAGGCGGACCGGTCCCTCACGGCGGCCAACGCGCAGGAGTGTCTGGGCCGGCTGCGCCAATCCCGTTCCGCATTCCAAGCAATGGCCCAAGAGGTGGGGCGCTTTTACGGCCGCCGCGCCATCCGCAACAAGCAGCACGTCATCATGATCGACTACACGCTGCCCCAAACGCGGGAGCGGCTTTACGTGGTGGATCTTGCCACCTGCCGCATCATTCACCGCAACCGGATCATCCACGGCGGCGCCTGGTACATCTATAAGGCGCAGCAGCCTGACCCAAGCTGGGCCTACAGCCGGGCCAAGCGCAAATACTACCGGCGCATCAACCTCAACACCCGCGCGGGGATGTTGACGACCTGCCGCAACAGCGTCAAAGGCGGCTCCACCCACATGACGCGGCCCGGCTGGATGTATACCGGCACCTGCCACCCGAACCCGAACGAGGGTTGGGTGCGCATCCGCACGCAGAACTGCACCGGCTGGGGCATCCAGGTGAAACCGCTCCAGGGCCAGGCGCTGGGCGGGGTCACTTTCCACGACCATGTGCGGCTCCTCTACTCAAAGCACGTGGGCCAAGGGAGCCTGGGCTTTCAGCGGGGCGATACGCAAAAGCTGATCAACGCCATCAAGGGCCGCAACAACGTCAACATCACCCGCGGCAACCTGGTCTACGTCCATGCGCCCCAGTGCGGCTGAAGGTGGAAGGGCCTGGCGCTCGTTCGCCACGCCTTTTCTCTGCCTCGCCGTCCTCTTAACCGGAGCGCCTGCGCCCGCTGGCGCTGTGGAGTTTGAAAACAGTAAATTCAGGCGCGACGCGGCGTACGGCTCGTCAATGGTGCGCGCCTGGGAGAAGGGCCGATCAAGCGCGAAGGCGAGCGCGTTCTTCCTCGCCAACAAAAACCGCCGCCTTCTGGTGATGACGGCCCGCCATGTGGTGGGTCGCAGCCCTGTGTTCCAGTATCGCGGCCGCCGCGCCACCAGCGCGCGCCAGCTCCTGCGCGATAGGGACGTGGCCATCTACGAGGTGAGCTTTGGCGGCGCGGTCCGCTACGATGCGGTGGGCAAGTTCCACATCGCACGGGGCCGGCCGCGCCTGGGGCAAAACCTTCAGGTGGTGGGCTATCCGAAGGGCTTTAGCGGCGCGCTCATGGTGTCGCGGAACTGCCAGCTCATGCCCAAAAACCGGATGCTCCATCCAACGTTCTTCGGCTGCGTCGACCTTGATCGCTGGTGTGACTACGCGCGCAAAGCCAACAAGAGCCGCACCACGTGCGAGAGGGACGCCAAGAGTGTGCGCCGGGGACGTGGCCGCCAATGCGCCCGCCCGGTGGCCGAGCGGAAAACCCGGCACGAGCGGCATGCCCACAGCAACTACACCATGAATTGCGCCGTGCGATTGGGGAGCAGCGGCGGCCCGGTCATCCTTGCCAGCTCCCGCAGAAGCCGCGCGGTGATCGGCATGCCCTCAGCCGTGTTCGCGCGGGTCTATGGCCCCTTCCCCGCTAACCTAGGCGTCGGCGTTGCCACGTTCAGTCAAGGCTTCAAGGCGCGGGCCCAACGCTTCGGCATCGTGGTGAGATGAGCCTCACTGGGCCGCCGCCCCCAACGCCTCCGCCCGAGCCAGCCACTTGTCCACCGCGCCGTCCTTGGGGTGGCTGGCACCGGCAAAGAACAGAACCCGCGTGGGCTTGAAGCCGCAAAACCCAAA
>JBCDFB010000119.1:0-8150 GCA_039178655.1 Pseudomonadota bacterium
CAATTTGATGAAGAGTTCGTCCTGCAGATAAAGCGTCAGAGCACCGAACACGATGACGATGACGCCAGAGACGAGCGGCATGATAGGCAAACGCCCATACATCGCGAGCGAGATGGCAAGGGAGATCACCGTCGCCACCATGAAGGCGGCCGTTGCGGTCATGATGGGCACCTGGTCGGCCGCGAGGCCATCAATGGGCAAAAAGCGCCCTAGATCCCAAGCCTCGGCGCGAGAGTTGACCAAGAAGAAGGTGACCAGAGGGCCCAACTCCAATGCGAGCTTCACCAGCCCTGATGGTTGACGCTCTGCCATACGAACCCCCGACGCTCCTTCCGGCTTTCTCCGCACAGTTGTGCCCTGCGTGCACGCGCAGCCTCGCGTGCCACCTAAGTGAGCGGGAGCCACCGCGCAATCTGCAGCCTGCACAATCCCACCCTTTGCCCGCCCACGTTCTGATCGCGCAGCGCCAGGATCGCCGCTTATGAGCGAGCGCGGCACATGGCTTGATCATCTGTCCCAGCGGCAGGCAACGCGCGACGCTCAGTATGGTGCGACGCTGTCAGTGGCGGCCCTGTGGTACGCACGGGTGTTGCTTGTCGTTACAACGATCATCCTCATGATCGGGCTTGGACCGGTGGGCGGCGCGGATGCCGAACAGGTGGCGGGCGGCAGCCGCGCCCGTCAGGCAAGCTTTCTCCTTCTGGCCGCGCTTTCGTTGCCCTTAATCATGCATGCTTGGCGGCGCGTCAGCCTCCTCATCGGCGCAAACTGGCCGCTTCTCCTGGTCTACGGCGTCCTTGCTGCCAGCTTTTGGTGGTCCGCCTTTCCGGGCATTACGGTGCGGCGCTTGGCAATCTACGTCATCGTGCTGCTCCTCGCCTGTGCCCTATCCGCGGTCCTGCGCACGCCGCGGCTCTTCATGCCGCCGCTCCTCGTCGGCTTTGGGATCGTGATCGGGCTGAACCTTGTCTACTCGGCAGCGTTTCCAGGGCTTGCCTGGTCCCCCATCGGGCTAGAGGGGCTGTTCTCGTCAAAAAATGTTGCGGGGATGGGTTCGCAGGCCATCATCCTTTGCGCCTGCGCAACGCTTGTGGCGTTCCGCTCGCCCGCAGCCTTTTGGTCGGTGGTGCTCCTTGCCATGTCCACCGCCGCCTTTCTGGTGCTGACCCTGTCAAAGACGGCCGTCGGGCTGACAGCGCTTTGCGTCTTCGTGGTGTTCCCGGTGCTCGTCCTGGCGCTCCGCCATCGAACCTTTGCCATCATTGCGCTGGGCGGAACGGCTGGCCTCGTCGGTGTCGTGGGGCTCGCCACCGGCACCTTGAACCTCTCCGGCGCGGACTGGGCCGACATCATTACCGGGGATCCGACATTCACATCCCGCGACGAGCTGTGGGCGGCTGCGCTGCTCCACATCGAAAAGGCGCCCCTGCTCGGCTACGGCTTCGGCGCCCAGTGGTCGATGCTGCCGGTCTACCACCCTCTCTGGCTCTACTGGGGGTTCTGGTCAGGGACGGACATTTATAAAAACTACAATCAGTTCCATAACGGATATCTGGATCTTTTCGTCCACGGCGGCGTCTTGCTGGCTGGAACGGTCGCCTTCTTTGTTGTCACACTGGTGTCGCGGATCGCGCGCGCGGTCATGCGCGAGACAAGCGACCGATGGAAGCGTTCGGGGGACATCCTGTTTGCGCTCATCGTTTTGGGGACTTTGCTTTCAAACCTCATGGAATCGAGCTTATTCTTCCCCGATGCGCTCCTCGGCCAGTTTCTTGTGGTGATCACCGTTGCCCACTCGGCCTGGAATCTGCCGGAGGGAGCCTAGTGGCGCGTGAGACAAACCATGACCTGCCGGCGCGGAAGGCACATTGCTTGATTTGTGCGTTCGTCGCCGGCATCTGCCACGCGGGGCGAGGGTGCCCGCCCGGCGATGAAAGGCGATCATGGACCAGTCGGTAAAGGCACCCAAGGCGAACGAAAAGCCGGCGGCCGGTTCCACCAAAGGGCAGGGGCCGTCAGGCGCTGATGGCAACGGGTTGCTGGTCCGCTCATTGGCCAAGACCTACGGCCGGCGCAAAGTTGTGAGCGACGTGTCGCTGCGCCTGCGCCAGGGGGAAACCATCGGCCTCCTCGGACCCAATGGCGCCGGCAAGACCACCGTCTTTTATATGATCACAGGGCTGATCAAGCCCGACGCCGGCTCGATCCTGTTGGACGGCTTCGACGTGACGCATTTGCCCATGTATCGCCGTGCGCGCCTCGGAATCGGCTATCTGCCCCAGGAAGCGTCCATTTTCCGTGGGCTCACGGTCGCGCAGAATGTGCTTGCAATTCTTGAACTGACCGAGCCCCACAAAGCGGCACGGCAGAAGGCGCTTGAGGACCTGCTCGACGAGTTTGGCCTCACCGCACTTGCGCACGCGCCTGCAACATCGCTGTCTGGGGGCGAACGGCGCCGCGTGGAAATTGCCCGCGCGCTCGCGTCGCGGCCCGATTTCATGCTGCTGGATGAACCCTTTGCCGGCGTCGATCCCATCGCGGTCTCAGACATCCAGTCGCTGGTGCGCCACCTCACCCAGCGGGGCATCGGTGTTCTCATCACCGACCACAATGTGCGCGAAACGCTTGGCCTCATCGACCGTGCGACCATCATCGCCAACGGCGCGGTGCTGACCGAAGGCACGCCCGACCAGATTGTCGCGGACCCCGATGTGCGCCGACTTTACCTCGGTGATAAATTTCGGCTTTGAAACCTTAGCCGCTTGGTCTAATTCACCCGGGATGCAAGGAATAAGCCAACAAACGGTTTGCCCGTGACACCACAGCTTCGGCTCGTCCAGTCGCAGCGTCAGACCCTCGCGATGACGCCGCAACTCATGCAGGCCATCAAGCTCCTGCAGATGTCTAATCTGGAGCTGGAAGCGGCAGTGCGCGAAGAGGTTGATCAGAACCCACTGCTCACCCTCGCCCCCCGCAGCGACGGCCGCGTTGCCCCCAAACGCGACCAAATGCGCGATGGTGCGGGCATGGACCCGCTGGCCTCGGTGGCATCAAAGCCGACCCTGGCTGACCACGTGACGCGCGAGATGGCGAGCTTGAAGTTCGGCCCGGAAGACCGCGCGATCGCTGAATACCTGACCCAATCCTTGGAGGAGGACGGCCGTCTGTGCGAGGGGGCGGAAGACGCTGCGATTGCAACGCTCGGCGTCTCCCGGGCGGCGGTGGAGCGCACGCTTTCAGCCCTTCAAACGCTGCCGCCTGCCGGCTTGTTTGCGCGCTCCCTGCAGGAATGTCTGGCCCTGCAGCTTGCCGAAGCTGGCAAGCTCACGCCCGTCGCCAGAGTGGTCCTGGACAATCTGCACCTGCTGGCGAAGCGCGATCTGCGCCGCCTTGCCGACCTTTCCGGCGCCACGGAGGTAGAGCTCCTCGCCGTTGCGCAGGAAATCCGCAGCCTGGACCCGCGCCCCGGTCGCGCGTTCGACGCCACGCCCGTGCGCGCCATAGAGCCTGATGTGATTGTCCGCGCTCAGCCAAGCGGCGGATTTCTCGTCCTTCTCGACACGGCGCGGCTGCCGCGCGTGCTGGTGGATGCGGACTACCATGCCGAAATCGCTGCCACCGGCTCCGGTCATGCGGTGAGCTTTGCCAATCAGTGCCTGCGCTCGGCCCACTGGCTGACCCGGAGCCTTGACCAGCGGGCGCGCACCATTGTGAAGGTGGCAAGTGCCATCGTGACGCGCCAGCGCGCCTTTTTTGAAGGCACGGCGCAGCATGTGGCCCCGCTGACCCTGCGCGAGATTGCCGAGGATATCGGCATGCACGAATCCACCGTGAGCCGCGTGGTTTCCAACAAAGCCCTGTCCTCGCCCCGCGGCGTTTACCCCTTCCGCGCCTTCTTTGCGGTCGCCATCGACGCAGCGGATGGGTCAGTGTCAGCCGATTTGGTGCGCGCCAAGATCCGCCAGCTGGTTGAGAGCGAGACGGCCGCCAGCGTGCGCTCGGACGATGAGATCGTGCGCACGCTCAAGGCGTCCGGCATTGTCATTGCGAGGCGTACGGTGGCGAAATACCGAGAGGCCATGAACATTCCCTCATCGGTGGAGCGGCGCAGAATTGCGCGGCACGGCTCCTTTGCGCCGATCAGTGCGCGCCAGTGAGGGGGCTGCGACGGCGTTGACACGCGCTTTGGTGCAGCACTAGAGACTGCGGCCCCAGAGCGGCTGCGCAGCCGGTGCGGCGTCCCTTGTGCGGGCTTTACGCCGCAACCGGTCCGCCTAAGATTGCAGCGTAGCTCGCAGCAAGACGAGGCGCCCATGCCCCTGACAATTACCGGAAAGCACATGGATGTGGGCGACGCGTTGCGTCAGCGCATCGACGAGCGGGTCAGCCAGTCGCTGGACAAGTATTTTGACGGCAACCACTCCGGCCATGTGACGCTCGCCAAAACCGGAGCTGGTTTCGAAGCGGACTGCACGCTTCACCTCGACACCGGGGTGGTACTGCGCGCTTCAGCCACCGCCGGAGACGCCACCCACGCCTTTGAACAGGCGGCGGAGCGGATCGACAAGCGCCTTCGCCGTTATAAACGCCGCTTGAAAGCCCATCACCACCAGCCGCTGGACCGGGTCGCGCCGGCAACGGAGGCGGTTCTGGTCGGCCCGGCGGACGAGGACGAGTTGGAGGCCAATTACGCGCCTCTCGTGGTTGCCGAAGCGCCCACCAAGATCCGCACCATGACGGTCGGCATGGCAGTTTTGCAGCTTGATCTCATCGAAGCGCCGGTCCTCATGTTCAACAATGCAGCCAACAGCACCTTGAACGTCGTCTTCCGGCGCAGCGATGGCAATGTGGGCTGGATCGACCCCTCGCTCAGTGCCGGCGACGACGCGGCAAAAGCCGGACCCACCGGCTGATGACCATCGAAATGGCTGACCTCCTGTCGGAAGACGCCGTGTTCATCAGCGTCGACGGCCACTCAAAAAAGCACGCTCTGCAGGAGATCAGCGCCCAGGCTGCCAAGGTCTCCGGGCTGCAGGAACGGGCCATCTTCGAAACGCTCAACAAGCGCGAGCGGCTGGGATCGACGGGCGTCGGCAACGGGATCGCCATCCCCCACGGCAAGGTGGTGAACCTCAAAACCCTCTCCGCCTTGTTCTTCCGCCTGGCGGCGCCGATTGATTTTGATGCGCTGGACGGCGAGCCGGTGGACCTGGTGTTCGTCCTCTTGGCGCCTGAGGATGCCGGCGCAGACCACCTCAAGGCGCTGGCGAAGATTGCGCGTGTGTTGCGTGCCGAAGGCGTGGCAGAGGACCTGCGCGGCGCGATCACCCGTGGCGACGTCTTCTCGGTGCTAACGAGGGCACCCGCAAACGCAGGCTAGGGGCGCGTGGGGTGGGCGCCGCCGCCAAACCGCGCAGCGGAGCAGTCTCCAACCGCTTGCAGTTCTTCCCTCGTGTAGGCAAATGCCTATAACGCGTCAAAGGAGAATAAAGGGAAGGAAAATGGCCGGGCGCACCCTCTACGATAAAATTTGGGACGACCACCTTGTCGAAAGCCCGGACGACGGCGCGGCGATCCTTTATATCGATCGGCATCTGGTTCACGAGGTGACAAGCCCCCAGGCTTTTGAGGGGCTTAGGATGGCCGGTCGGACTGTGCGTGCGCCCCACCGCACCCTTGCGGTGGTTGACCATAACGTTCCCACTTCCGACCGATCGCAGGGCATTGATTGCCCCGAATCCGCGCTTCAGGTGGAGACGCTGGCGAAAAACGCTGCCGCGTTCGGGGTTGAGTATTACCACGAGCGGGACCTGCGTCAGGGGATCGTGCATATTGTGGGGCCTGAGCAGGGCTTCACCCTTCCTGGGACCACAATGGTCTGCGGCGACAGCCACACGTCGACCCACGGCGCTTTCGGCGCCCTTGCCCACGGAATAGGCACGTCAGAGGTGGAGCACGTGCTCGCCACCCAGACGCTGCTCACGCGCAAGTCTCGCAACATGCGCATCTCGGTGGATGGCGTCGCGCCGGAACACGTGTCCGCAAAGGACATCATCTTGTCCATCATTGGAAAGATCGGCACGGCAGGCGGGACCGGCCACGTCATCGAGTATGCTGGCGATGCCATCCGCGCCCTGTCCATGGAAGGACGGATGACAGTCTGCAACATGTCCATCGAAGCGGGCGCACGTGCAGGGATGATCGCTCCTGACGATACGACCTTCGACTACATCCACGGCCGGCCAAAAGCGCCGAAGGGGGAGCATTGGGATCTGGCGGTGGAACACTGGCGGACCCTTCCCAGTGATCCCGACGCCCACTTTGACACCGAGATCACCCTGGACGCGGCCAATCTGCCGCCGGTGGTGACTTGGGGTACATCGCCTGAAACGGTGGTCTCCATCGACGGTGTGGTCCCCAACCCGGAAGACGTGGACCATCCCGACAAGAAAAAGGCCATGCAGCGCGCGCTCACCTACATGGGGTTGGCGCCGGGGATGCGCATGACGGATATTGAGATCGATAAGGTCTTCATCGGCTCTTGCACGAACGCGCGTATCGAGGATTTGCGCGCAGCCGCAAATATTGTGCGCGGCAACAAGGTTGCTGAGCGCGTTCGGGCGATGATCGTCCCCGGCTCGGGCCTGGTGAAGGCGCAGGCGGAGGCGGAAGGGCTCGACACCGTGTTCAAGGACGCGGGCTTTGACTGGCGTGAGCCCGGCTGCTCCATGTGCCTTGGCATGAATGCTGACCGGCTGAGCCCTGAAGAGCGCTGCGCCTCCACATCCAACCGCAACTTTGAGGGTCGCCAAGGGTTACGGGGGCGCACGCACCTGGTCTCTCCGGCGATGGCAGCTGCTGCCGCAGTCGCGGGCCGCTTCGTGGACGTGCGCCGCTTTAGCTGAATTCTCCGGCGCGTCCGGGCCTCTCGGTCTTCTGTCCCACGCCGATAGCATCACTCCGGTCAGGGTTACGAACCTGTGGATAGGGCGCGATTAAATTGTGCCCTTGATGCAACGGCTAACCGCTCTTTCACCCCCGCACGTAGATCATCACTCCACTGTGCATGCCCTCAATGTTATGCGTCGAGGGTATCGAACGGGCGGGAAGTGGTACTATGCGCTGGAGAGGAATTGTTGCGGTCTTCATGTCCGCCACCCTTGCTGGGTGTTCCGGCCTCGCGTCCAGCGGGCCGCTCCGCCAAGAAATTGATACGCTTGAGAACCCGAATTACCCGAAACCGCCGCACCTCGTCATCAAGATTGACGAGAAAGTCACCAACATTACAGGCCAGTACCGTCCGCCGTCGTTCTCATCTTTCTTCCGCGTGTCCGATACACGCCCGTCGATTCGCCTCGCCGTAGGTGACCAGGTGGGGATCAACATCTTCGAAGCGGGTGCGGACGGTCTTTTCTCCTCGTCGACCGCCAAGGCTACCGAGATCACTGCAACCATCGACGAGAACGGGCAGATCTTTGTCCCCTACGTGGGTCCGCTTCAGGCCGCAGGCATGGCGCCCCAGGCGCTGCGCGAGCGCATTGAAGCATCGCTTGAGGACAAGGCGATCCAGCCACAGGTCCAGGTGCGCGTGGGAGAAAGCCTTGCCAACTCTGCGACCGTTATCGGCAAGGTGGGCTCTCCCGGCCCGCAACCGGTCACGGTCGCCGGCCAGCGTGTGCTTGACGTGATTGCCGCTGCCGGTGGGACGGAAGGGGAAACTTACACCTCGCAGGTGGTGCTGCGCCGCGGCGACACGGTCGCCACTGCGAACCTTGAGGATCTCTTCTCCAATCCGAAGGACAACGTGCTCGTCCAGCCCGGCGACACGGTGCTTGTGACGGACGTGACCAAGACGTTTACGGTCCTCGGCGCGGTGGAGACGAAAGGCGAGATCAAGTTCGAGGCACGGCGTGTGACCCTTGCAGAAGGACTTGCGCGCGCCGGCGGCCTGGTTGACGAGCGGGCTGACTCCAAAGGCGTCTTTGTCTTCCGCTTCGAGCCGGATCACATTGCAAAGGCGTTGGACGAGCGTGCGGTCACCACACCTGAAGGTGTGAAGGTGCCCGTAATCTACCGGCTCGACCACAAGGATCCGAAGTCGTTCTTCCTGATGTCGCTGTTTGAGCTGCGGGACGAGGACATTGTCTACG
>JBCDFB010000120.1:0-8148 GCA_039178655.1 Pseudomonadota bacterium
GCCGGGCAGAAGCTGAGCGTGCCCGGGGCCGCTCGCCAAAACAGCCGTCGCGAGTGCAACCGCCGCCAACGTCGACGTTCCCCAATGATCTGACATTTTTCCTGTTTTCTCCCATAATGCGCTGCGCCAAGGGCGCATCAACGCGAGGCACAACCATTGTGAAGGCCTGCTGAACCGAAATCTTCATCACCGGGCAGCGATGCGCCGACGCCGCGGATGAAGGCCCTGCGGCAATCTTGCCGTGGTGCGTCGTACGGGCGCAGGCAATGCCGTGCAAGGACCACCGCGAATGACGCCAACTGAATTGGCGCAGCGGCGGCACGGGAGCGGTTGACGCTGTTGACCCATGAACCGGCGCTCGCGCGCGATCCCGCTGGCCATTCTTCTCGTTCCAGGAATTCTCGTCTACACGGCGGTATTCATTGCGATCCACAAGGCGCACTTCCCGGCGCTAACCACCCTGCGAAACGTTAGGACGACCCTATGAAGACCCGCCCGCTCGGCCGCACCGGCCTATCGGTGAGCGCGCTGTCGCTCGGCACCATGACGTGGGGCGAGCAAAACACCGATGAGGAGGGCTTTGCCCAGATGGACTACGCGTTCGCGCGTGGCCTCAACCTCTTCGACAATGCCGAGCTCTATCCCATCCCGCCCAAGGCAGAGACCCAGGGCCGCACCGAGGACATCATGGGCCGCTGGATGGAAGACCGCGGCGTGCGAGACAAGGTCATTGTCGCCACCAAGGTCGTTGGCCGCTCGTCCAACGGTTGGTTCCGCGACAGTGGCCAACCGGCACGGCTCACCGCAGCGGACATTGAAGAGGCCGTCAACAAAAGCCTGAAGCGTCTGCGGACGGACCGGATCGACCTCTACCAGGTCCATTGGCCTGACCGCGCGGTGGCCGGTTTCGGCAGCAACCCGACGGTCTTTAACGTGCCGGACCGGCTGGCGGACGAGGTGCCCATCGAGGAAAGCCTGAAAGCCATGGAAACGCTCGTTCAGGCCGGGAAGGTGCTCCACATCGGTCTTTCCAACGAAAGCACCTGGGGCGTCATGCAATGGCTGTCTGCCGCGCAAGCCGGCCACGGCCCGCGCGTCGCATCGATCCAGAACGCCTACAATCTCCTGAACCGCACCTTTGAGGTGAACCTGGCGGAGGCCTGTATGCGCGAGGACGTGTCGCTCCTTTGCTACTCCGCCCTCGCCCAGGGGTATCTTACCGGCAAGTACCGCAACGGAGCGCTGCCAGCCGGTTCGCGCAAGACGCTGTTTGATCGGCTGCAGCGCTACGAAGGCCCAGGCGCGGTGGAGACCAACGACCGATACGTGAAACTTGCCGAGGACGCCGGGCTCGATCCCTCGAAAATGGCCATCGCCTTCGCCATGTCGCGCCCGTTCATGACCAGTGTGATCATCGGCGCCACCTCCATGGAGCAGCTCAAGGTTTGCATCGACGCTGCGGATGTGACCCTGGGCGACGATCTCCTTGGCGAAATCGACAGCATCCACCGCGCGCACGCAAACCCGGCGCCGTAACGGGCGGTGGAATGGTTGCTGCCGCCGGGCGTTGCACCGACAGGCGCGCTGGCGCTGGTGGCGCTCAGCGTTTTGACCAGCGCACTGACAGCCGCCGTCGGCATCGGCGGCGGCGTTGTGCTTTTGGTGGCCATGACGTTCGTGCTGCCGGTGGAAGCGTTGATTGCCGTTCACGGCGTTGTGCAACTGGGTTCGAACCTTGGGCGTACGGCGGTCCTTGCCCGTCACGCCTCCTTTTTGTTGCTGCTCCCCTTCGTTGTGGGCTGCGTGCTGGGCGTTGCCATCGGTGCCTCACTGGTCATCGATCTCAATGATGCAGCGCTTCTCCTTCTCATCGGCACGTTCGTGGTCGTGACCACCTGGGTGAAGATCCCTCCCCTCGGCAAAGGGGAAGCATGGATGCTGGGGGGCGGCGGCGCTGTGGCCTCGGTCCTCACCATGTTCGTGGGCGCGACCGGACCTTTCGTGATCGCGCTCCTGCGCCAGGCAAATCTTGACCACAAAGGCCTTGTGGCGACGAGCGGTGCTGCGATGACAGTGCAGCACACGCTGAAGGTGGCTGCGTTCGCCATCCTCGGCTTTGCGTTTTTGCCGTATGTGCCACTGATGGCCGCCATCATTGCCGCGGGCTTTGCCGGCACCCTCCTTGGTGCCCATCTGCTCGGCCGCCTGCCCGAACAGGCTCTTAAACAGACACTAAGGATCGTGTTGACGGTGCTGGGCATTCAACTCGTCGCCCGCGGCGTGCTGGGTCTATTGTGAGAAGGTGAGATAGCTGAAAGCTGAGGCCATGGACACTTTTCTCCCAGTCATCCCGCGCGACATCGATGCTGCGAGCGCGCGGATTGCCGGCCACGTGCGGCGCACACCCATCCTCACGCTGGATGCGCCTGTTGCCTGTGAACTCAAGCTGGAACAGCTTCAAGTGACTGGCACTTTCAAGGCCCGCGGCGCCTTTAACACTCTATTGGCCTCCGATGTCCCGCCATCGGGCGTTGCGGCGGCCTCGGGCGGGAACCACGGTGTTGCAGTGGCGCACGCTGCGTCATCGCTCGGCTTTCCGGCGGCTATTTTTGTGCCGGAAATCGTAAAGCCCGCCAAACGGGCCGCCATTGAAGCTGCCGGCGCGCACATTCATGTGGGCGGGGCCCGCTACGCGGATGCCCTTGCCGCATGCCGCACCCACCAACGCGAGACCGGCGCCATCGACATCCACGCCTACGACGCCGTCCTCACCATTGCCGGACAGGGCACGGTCGCCGCCGAGTGGGAGGCCCAGACCCAAGGCCTCGACACGGTGCTCATTGCCGTGGGCGGCGGCGGGCTGATCGCAGGGATCGCCGCCTGGTTCCAGGGCCGGGTGAAGGTGCTGGGGGTGGAGCCGGTCACATCCTGTGCGCTGCACGCAGCGCTCGCCGAAGGGCGTCCGGTGGAAGTCAGTGTGGAGGGGGTCGCAGCCGACTCCCTCGGCGCAAAGAGCGCCGGCGCGCTGAACTATGCCATTGCCGAGCGCTTCGTTGCCGGTGTCGTGCGCGTGACGGACGATGCAATTGTGGAGGCGCAACATGCGCTCTGGGCTGCCGCGCGCATCGCGGCAGAACCCGGGGGCGCGGCAGCCTTTGCAGCGCTTCTTTCTGGCGCCTACCGCCCCGCCGAAGGAGAGCGCGTCGGCGTCCTGGTGTGCGGTGCCAACATGGATCCGGCCGCGCTGTCCACCTGAGGGCGTTGCCCACACGCGTCCCCTCGGGCACAACGCAACAAAACAAAACGAGGACGCGCCCGTATGCCTTCCCTCCTCCTTCTGCCCGGCGACGGCATCGGCCCCGAAGTGATGGCTGAAGCCGAGCGCGTGATTGCGCATTTCAACGAGAAGGGTGCAGGTTTCACCATTCAAACAGGCCTCGTGGGCGGCGCTGCGGTGGACGCGGATGGGGTCCCCATCTCAAACGCAACGATGGCAATGGCAGACGATGCGGATGCGATCCTGTTTGGCGCAGTGGGCGGCCCGCAATACGATAGCCTCCCCTACGACAAGCGGCCCGAGGCCGGGCTTTTGCGGCTTCGCAAGCATTTTGACCTTTTCGCCAACATCCGGCCGGCCATTTGTTTTCCCGCCCTTGCCGACGCGTCTTCGCTGAAGCGGGAGGTAGTTGAAGGGCTCGACATCGTCATTTTGCGCGAACTCACGGGCGGCGTGTACTTCGGTGAGCCCAAAACCATCGAAGACATTGGCAACGGGCAAAAGCGCGCCATCGACACCCAAGTCTACGACACCTTCGAGATCGACCGAATTGCCCGGGCCGCGTTCGACCTTGCCCGCGCCCGCAGCGGAAGGGTGTGCTCCATGGAAAAGCGCAATGTCATGAAATCCGGCGTCCTGTGGCGCGAGGTCGTGGATGCCGCCCACCAGGACGGCAACACCGACATTGAACTTTCCCACATGCTGGCCGACGCCGGCGCCATGCAGCTGGTGCGTGCGCCCAAGCAGTTCGACGTCATCGTCACTGACAATCTCTTCGGCGACATGTTGTCCGACATCGCCTCAGAACTCACCGGATCGCTCGGCATGCTCCCCTCGGCCTCTCTCGGCGCCGTGGATCAGCGCACCGGCCGCCGGCGCGCCCTTTATGAACCCGTCCACGGATCCGCGCCCGACATTGCCGGCAAGGGCGCGGCAAACCCCATCGCCATGATCGCCTCCTTCGCCATGGCGCTGCGATACTCGTTCAACATGATCAAAGAGGCCGACGCGCTCGACGCTGCCATTGCCTCCGCGCTCGACAAAGGCGCGCGCACAGGGGACATTGCCGGGGAGGGCAAAGCGCTGAGCACCCCGGCGATGACCGACGCCATCCTCCAAGAGCTTGCCGCGTGAGGCCCCTCGTCCTCGCAGCACTTTTGATTGCAATGATCCTCCAGCCCGCAGCCGCCGACGGCCTGTCCTCAGTGCGATGGGAATACCGCCCGCTCCTCATATTCACCCCGGCAAACGATGACGCGCGCCTGTCGCGCCAAACAACGATCCTCGCCGATGAAAGCGCCGGGCTGCTTGACCGGCGGATCGCAGTCTACATTGTCGAACGATCCCGCGTGTACACCACCTTCGGTGCTCCGGCGCCCCGGGCGGAGGCAAAGCTCCTGCGCCGCCGCTTCCGCGTGCCGGACGATGCGTTCCGTGTGGTCCTGATCGGGCTGGACGGCGGATCAAAGCTCTCGTCCGAGGAGCCGCTGACCGGTGAGCGACTGTTTTCCGTCATTGACGCAATGCCCATGCGCCAGCGTGAGCTGCGCGATCGGGCCGGGCGGGAGGGATAGGCTCTGCTGCTGCGCTCCGCCAATGCCAGAGGCGCGCTCTTCATGAGCGTTTCCATGGCTGCATTTGCCATTAACGACGGCTTTCTGAAGCTGACGTTCCAAGACATGTCAGTGCTCCAGGCGGTTTTCCTGCGCGGCGCTTTCGCGAGCGCAATCCTCCTTGCCCTCGTCGCGCGGCGTGATCTCCTCTTCTACCGGCCGCCCCGGCGCGATGTGGGACCCATTTCCCTGCGTGCATTCGGTGAGGTGGGGGCAACGGCAGCCTTCATGGCGGCGCTTGCCAATATGCCCATCGCAAACGCCACCGCCGTCCTTCAAGCCGCACCGCTTGCAGTCACCATGGCGGCTGCGCTCATCCTGGGAGAACGCGTCGGCTGGCGGCGCTGGACGGCAATTGGCGTGGGCTTCGTGGGGATGCTGTTCATCGTCCAGCCCGGCACTGAAGGGTTTGATGTCTTCGCCCTTTTCGCCGTTGCAGCGGTGGTCTTCATCGTCGTGCGTGACCTAGGCACCAGGCAGATGAGCGACAGCGTGCCCAAGGTTTGGGCAAGCGCCCTGTCCGCGGTGGTGATCTTCCTATGTGCCGCAATCCTGATGCCGCTGGTCGGCTGGCGCAGCCTGGGCCTTCTTGAATGGGCGCTGGTGGCGAGCGCAGCGGTCTTTCTGGTGATCGGTTACTTCACCAACGTGATTTCCATGCGGGAAGGCGAAGTCAGCGTCGTCGCCCCGTTTCGCTACACGGTCCTCATCTGGGCGCTCGTCATCGGCTACGTCCTGTTTGCCGAGATCCCTGGGCCGACCACCCTGTTTGGCGCCGCAATCGTGACCCTTGCCGGGCTTTACACCCTGTGGCGCGAACATCGGCTTGGTCGCGATGTTGCAGCGCGCGCCTCCGCACGGCCGTTCGGCGGCGGCACACGCGGGCAAAAGCACCTGTAGCGCGCAGGTTTCCAGCAAGAGGCGAGGATGGATCTGACCGCACTTCCCATTGACGTGGACGCCATGCTCGCCGGGCTCAAACCATGGATTGAATGCGAAAGCCCCACCTACGATGCCGCCGCGGTGAACCGCATGATGGCGATCGCCGCCGGCCACCTCGTCACGCACGGCGCGACGGTCGAGGCGGTTTCGGGCCCGCCCGGCCTCGGCGATTGCCTGCGCGCCGCCTTCCCCCATCCGCGCGCCGGCGAGCCGGGCATCCTCATTTTGGCGCATCTTGATACGGTGCACCCCATCGGGACCCTTGCCCATCTTCCCTTCAAGCGAGAGGGGGAAAGGTGCACCGGACCGGGCCTGTGCGACATGAAGGGCGGCACGTTTGCGGCGTTGGAAGCGGTCCGGATCCTCAGCGCGGCCCGTGTCACGACGCCCCTTCCCGTCCACGTGCTCCTCACCTCTGACGAGGAGATTGGCACACCAGGCACCCGCAGCCTCATCGAGGCGGAGGCCCGCAAGCATGCCGCCGTGCTGGTGCCAGAGCCCGGCCTCCTCGGCAGCGACGCGGTGGTCACGGGGCGCTATGCCATTGCGCGCTTCAACCTCCTTGCAACCGGCAGAGCAAGCCACGCGGGCATAAGGCTGAAGGCAGGGCGATCAGCCGTCCGCGTGATGGCCGACCATATTCCGCTCATCGAGAACATGACCGATGAGGACTGCACATTCAGTGTCGGCGTGGTGCGCGGCGGACAGTGGGTGAATTGCGTTCCCATGCGCGCCACCGGTGAGGCACTTTCCATGGCCAAACGGCAAGAGGACCTGGAACGCGGGACCGACGCGATCCTCGCGCTTCATCAAGACTTTGACGACGGCACGAGTTTTCACGTCGAGAAGGGTGTGGTGCGTCCGGTATGGCATCGCGGCGCCGGCACGATGGCGTTGTTTGAACGGGCGCGGGTCGTCGCACAGTCCCTCGGCAGGCCGCTCACCCACGGCAGCGCCGGCGGCGGGTCGGACGCAAACTTCACCGGGGCGCTGGGTATCCCGACACTGGACGGGCTGGGCCTCGATGGCGAGTTCGTTCACACCCATGCGGAGTACATCGAGGTGCCGAGCCTCGATTTCCGGACCCGCCTCATGGCCGGTCTGATGATGACCATTGACGGCACAGAAGGCCGCTAAGCCCCGCTTCCCCGGCATTCAGAAGGGCCGGGCACAGGATCGGCAAGACAGGTGCGCGGCCACTTCCTGCCGAACATTCAAGTCTCCGGGCGGCGCGGGTTCGGCCTGGGGAGCGGATCGGTCACGATGAAGCGCAGCATCAGCGTGCGCTGGAAGAAGTTGTGGTTGTCATCAGAAACCAAGGTTAGGGCGATTTTGCCGTCGACAATCTCGGCGGCGATGGCTTCCATGTTGTCGATCTCGGCCGCGATACCCGCTTCAAGGAGTACCGGCCCGTCGGCGATGGCGCCGGCCGCGATGGCGTCGCGGCCAAGGCGCCGCACACGCATGGCAACGTCGAGCCCACCGCGCCAGCGCCGCTCCACGATCACCACATCGCCGCCGGGCAGAGCGTCGGCGCCGGTGATGGCGTAGCCCTCGCGCCGCGCCACGGCAAATCGCCCCGCGCCGGTGCGGTAGGCGGCCGTCACCGTGTCTGTTCCGTCACGCCCCTCGGCGGTGAACAGCATCTCGCCGCCGGGCAGCGTCGCCATTGCCTCAATGCCCTTGCGGCCCAGCTGCCGCACCGCAGGCGGGACGGGAACAGCACGCGGCGTCGCATCGGCATCCACGCGAAGCCCATCGATTGGATAGGCGAGCACGTTGCGGGAGCTTTCCACGAGAACCCACGCGGACCCGTCCGCCAGTGTCAGCGCTTCGGCATCCCCCTCGCTCTTGCTGCGCACGGGCATACCGGAAAGGCCCATTCGCGGGGTCAGGCGCACGGCCGCAAGGCCCTTGAGCCAGCCGTCGTCCAACACCATCGCGCCGTCCACAAAGTGCCCGGTGTCGGTTGCTGCCAGAAACTGATCGCCTCGCGTCACCAGTGCGGAGAGCGCACCAAAAGCGCGCGGGCCGCGCAGGACAAGCCCGCCGCGAAAACCGAGCCGCGCCCCTTCCGGCATACTCTGCGCAAAGCTCTCAATTTGGCGGCCGGTGAGTTCCACGGTCGCGGCAGCTACGGGCGGGGCGCCGCAACAGAAGCAAAGCGCAACCGCGATCGCGGCGCGAAGGACGCGGCTTATGCCGCTCTCCTGAAGCCGCGCCCACGGCTGCGCGACGTCTCACGCTCGTCGTCGAAAAGGCTGGCCAGCTGGTTCACCATCGCGCCGGCCAGTTCTTCCGCATCCACAATCGTCA
>JBCDFB010000121.1:0-8144 GCA_039178655.1 Pseudomonadota bacterium
ATCGAGTATTGTTCAGACGTTCTCTTTCGCATGGCTGGCGTGGACGCTCGCCAACGGGATCATTGACGCAATCGTCCACACGTCGCGGGTCGAAGCTGGCAGCCTCAACGCCGGCCTTCTTCGCCTCGGGGCGCGGGTGCTCGGCGCCATTGCCATCATTTTCGTGGCTGCCGGCGGGGCGGACCGTTTGGGACTTCCTGTGTTCTCCGTTCTTGCCGGTCTTGGTATCGGTGGTCTTGCGGTGGCGCTTGCCATCAGACCCACGCTGGAAAACCTCATCGGCGGCGTCATCCTGCTCATCGATAAACCGGTGCGGCTCGGCGATTTTTGCGAGTTCGGCGAATTTGTCGGCACTGTGGAGAATATCGGCATTCGCTCCACCAAAGTGCGCAAGATGGATCGCACGCTGATCACCGTGCCGAACGCCAAGCTTGCCGATATGGAAATCACCAATTTCGCCCGCGCCGACAAAATGATGATCCAAGATACGATCGGGCTCAGATACGAAACATCGCCCGATCAGTTGCGATATGTCTTGGTCAAACTGCGGGAGATGTTTCACGCGCATCCGAAGATTGACACTGATACGATCCGCGTGCGGCTCAAACGCTATGGGGACTCGTCGATTGACCTTGAAATAAGGGTCTATGCGCTCACGCGGGAGTGGAACGAGTTTTACGCAATCCGCGAAGACGCCCTGCTGCGTGCCTATGCCATTTTGGACGAGAGCGGCACCGGTTTCGCCTTCCCCTCGCAGACCGTTTATCTCACCCGCGATGGCGGCCTGAAAAAGGACGAGACCGGCAAGGCCGAGCGTACGGTCGCCAATTGGCGCAAACGCGGCGCACTGCCCTTCCCCCGCCTCACGCGCGAGCGGATCGATGCCTTGAAGGGAACTTTGGACTATCCGCCACGGGGCTCGGCCGACATTGGTGCACCGCCGGCAGAGAGCTTCGAAGAACGCCTATCGGACCCGGAGGAGGACGAGGAGCAGCGCCCCGTCGATCCGATCGAGCATCCCGAAAAGCGGCAGTCGGAGAAGGCTTAAGTGTTTCCCAGGGCGCGGGTCAGCCTCTGACCGATGGGTTTCAGGACCAGCGGGAAGATGAACACCGGCAACTGGCTGAGCGCGAAGAACAGCCACACCGTGTCATCCACCGCCGTGACGCCGAGCCCCGCCACCACGAGCCCGGCATTTCTGTTGCCCGCTGCATAGGCGATCGCCACCGCGTCAACGCCCACAAATGGGCGGAACGTCAAATAGGTGACGGCGACCTGCGCCAACATGTAGCCAAATGCGATGGCAGCGGCGCCCAGCGTGAAGAGCGGCTCCTCCAAAAGCCGCGCGCCCACGCCGTCCATCGCGCCGATGGCAAACAAGATGGCAATGGCAACGCTGACCGTATCAAGAAGCGGCTTGGCCTTAGCGATCCGCTCCCCACCCAAGGCCTTGCGCAAGACGCCGGCGACCACAAAGCCCGTCGCAATCATCAAGGCCAGCCGCAATGCAAGGTCCTGCGCGCTGATGGGGAGCGTCTCGGCAACGAAGAGCGATGCAATCCAGGGCGCTGTCAGAGGCATGGCGATGGTTGCGCACAGCATCACTGTCAGCACGAGCGCGCCATCAAGCCCCATCAGAAGCGCAAACGCCGGAGCGGAGACGATCGGCGGCGGCGCGCTGAACAAGAACAGGACCGTGAGGACCACCGGCGTCGCATAGGGACCGCCCAATGCCGCCACCAGGCCGAGCACCACGAGCGGGACGACGAGTGTGATCCACGTGGCGCTCACCAGCGCAATGGCCGGCCGCCGCAGCCGGGCCACAAAGGCGGTAAAGTCCACCCGCAGCATGGAGACGATCAGCATCGTCACCACGAAGTTGCCGATGTAAGGCCGCAGCATCGACGCCAGATCCGGCAGCAGAAGTCCCGCCCCGGCAGACAACGCGATGATCCGCGTGCCATTGCGACTGATGAGATTGAAGACGCCCATCGCGCTGCTATCGGCAGAACACGGGATCGGCGCAACCTGGGCGCACGCTGATCAGCGTGTGCATACACCGCCGGTTCATGACAAAGTCGTCATGTTCACGGCACGTTGAGCGCTTCGAACGCGCAAGCAAGCTCGGGGAATCCGCATGGACGACTGGCGCAGCCGCCTGAGGGCGGAGATCGACAGGAGCGGCCGCACGCGCGCGCAGATCTGCCATGCGGCCGGGCTGAACCCCGCCTACCTCACACAGGTGCTTGAGCACAAAGCGGCCACGCCGCGCATCGATAACCTGGCAAAACTGGCTGAGGTGCTGGAGACCACCGTCAGCTTCATCGTGGAAGGCGTTGAGCTTGACGGCCCGGCCGCAGAGGCCCTGTCGCTGTTCCAGAGCCTGTGTGGCGACCGCCGGCAGGCAGCGCTTGTGGTTCTGCGCGACATGGCGGAGGCCGCAGGCGCGCGCGCGGCCGGACCGGGGCAGTAGGACCGCGGACCGTCCCGCGGCACATTGCCAAGGGCAGACACCTGGCCTAAGCGCGCGTTGGACGCTGCGGCACCCTTTGGGATGGGCCTGCACGCCGAAAGACCCCGGACCGCACAACGGTCGCAACCGCGCGTGAGATATGGCCGACGCCCCGCAAACCGTCATCTGCATGAAATGGGGGACAGCTTACGGCGCGCACTACGCCAATACGCTCCACAATATGGTGCGCAGGCATACCGCCCGGCCCCTGCGCTTTGTGTGTTTCACAGACGACCCTAGCGGGCTGGACGATGGCATTGAGGCCAAACCCCTTCCGCCCATCGACCTGCCGGACACTCACCGCCACAAGGCATGGCGCAAGATCGCCCTCACCATGCCCGATGTGGGCGGGCTCTCCGGCAACGTCCTCTTCATGGACCTCGACGTGGTGGTCACCGGCTCCATTGATGACTTTTTTGATTATGCGCCGGATGCCACGTACTGCGTCATTGAGAACTGGACGCAGCCCGGAAGCGGCATCGGCAACACAAGCGTGTTCCGCCTCACCGTGGGTGCCCATAGCGAGGTCTACACCACGCTGATGGCAGACCCTGCGGCAACGGTCGCACGCTTTCCCAACAGCCAGACCTTCAAATCGCGGACCATCTCCTCCCGCGTCTTCTGGCCGGCACCCTGGTGCGTCAGCTTCAAGCACGCTCTCATCCCGCGCTTCCCGCTCAACTTCATTCGCGCCGCGCCCCTGCCATTGGACGCGAAGGTGGTGTGCTTCACGGGTTACCCGAACCCCGACCACGCGCGAGACGGCGTGTGGCCCGAAAAGGTCTGGTACAAGCGGCTGCGCAAGCGTTTGCGCCCCACACCATGGATTGCCGAGCATTGGCAGTGAGGGCGTGAGGCGCATCCTCGTCCTCAGTGACGGCGTGGCAGGCCACGACAGGGCGTCGGACGGCATCGTGAACGCGTTGAAAAGGCTCGCGCCCAGTGAAGCCCAATGGCTTGCGATTGGCGAGGTGCGCCCCCGCTCCCGCCGGCTTGCAAGGCTTGCTGCGGCAAAGACCGACCCGGCGCGCTGGCTTGCCCGCAACACCCGCCTCGACCCATCCCGCATGGCCGCGCCATTGCAGCCTCAGTCACTGGCTGACTGGCCTGCGGCGGCGGAGGTTGTGGTGTCCACCGGACCGGCAACGGCGGCTGCAAACATTGCCGCGGCAAGGCGGTACGGCGCGCGCAATATCTACTACGGCTTTCCGAAATTTCCGGTGGTCGGCTTTACGCTCCTTTTAAGTCCGCTTCCCTCCGCTGCGCGAAGCGTTGCCGTCGCACCGCGGCCAAGCACCGTAGCGAACCGCGCCCGCCCTGCAGCACGCCCCCTGGAGCGCGGCGAAGTGCGCTCGATCGCCCTCCTCGTGGGCGGCGACACAAAGCATCACCGCTATGCGCAGACGGACATGACCGCTCTGGGCGCCCGCTGCGCAGCCATCTTGTCCGAAAGGCCGACATGGCATCTGCGCATTTTTGATAGCCGGCGGACGGCACCGGCCCCTTTTTCGGCGTTGGAGGCCGCGCTTGACCGGTTTGCCGACCGCGCGCGCGTCACACGCTTTGCGGACGCTGGCCTTGCCTCCAACGATGATGCCTTCGATTGCGATGTGGTGTGCGTGACCGCCGACAGCCTCTCCATGATATCGGAGGCCATCGCCGCCGAGCGCCCCACCGTCGCCATTCACGCGGACGCCTATCGTGGGCCAGCACGCGACCGGCGGGAGATGAACGCCCTGCATCGCGCTGGCCTCATCTCACCGACCTCCGTGTCCGGCCTCACCGCCGAGGTGCTCGAGCGTGCCTCAATTCGCGTGCCTGCTGCCGCCACAGGCTCGCTCCAAAACGTGCTTCGCGCCCGCGGCTTCTGACATTGGCGCCACACAATTTGTCGGCCGCGATCCCTTCCAGATGCTTTTGACCGGACATATTTTGACGCGGCGTGTCGCGTAAGAGAAACATTCCGGACATATGGTCCAGCTGAAATCCATTGTTAATCGAGTGCGCGGCCGGCACGTTCGCGTGCAGAAGCCGCCGAAACCCTCGTTGAACGACATCCTCTACCAGCGCGCTGCTGAGGAAGCGGCCGACTTTGTGGAGCCATTCCTCCCCCATGCCCTCCTGATCGGCGGAACGGACAAAATCCGCGACTTTGCGATCCGCCGCATTCCGCGCGAGGGGCTGATCCTTGAACTGGGGGTCTACAAGGCCGACGGCATCAACCAATTTGCCGACATCTTGCGCGATAGCGGCGACGCCCGGCCCCTTTACGGCTTCGACGCTTTTGAAGGGCTGTCGGAGGATTGGTTCGGCAAATCCCTCCCCAAGGCGGCGTTGAATCGCAAGGGCAGAAAGCCCAGAGTGAGACCCAACGTCGAGCTGGTGGTGGGCTGGGTCGAAGATACGCTCGCAGCGTTTCTGGCACGCCATAACGAGCCGGTCGCATTCGTCCACATGGACACCGACACCTATTCTCCCTGCCGCTACGCTTTGGATGTGCTGAAGCCGCGCCTGGCCCCAGGCGCAATCATCCTATTCGACGAGCATCACGGCTATCCGAATTGGCAAAACGGCGAGTACAAAGCGCTCACCGAAGTGTTTTCACCGCACGAGTACCGCTACACAGCCTTCGCGAGCCAGCAGGCGGTGATTGAGATCCTAGATCCCTCCCATTGAGTGGTCTTTAGCGGAAGCGGCCACCGCGCAGCCGCCAAAACTGATAGGCAAGTTCAGCCCGCCCATAGCGCCCGCCGAACCCAAGCCACTCCGCCGGGGGCGATGAATAGGTTTTGAAGCCGCAGCGGTTCTTGCGAAACACCGGGATGGCGGCGGCAGTGCCGAACGCCTCCGCAATGCGTGCCTTCCACCAGCGCGGCGGCCGGATCGTGGTGTGGGCGTTGCGCCCGTCGGGCAGCACGGCTCTCGCCGGCGCGGTGGTGACGATAATGAGCGCCTTCCGGGAGAGGCCCGCAATGTCGGCAAGGACGCCCGGCACCTCCTCCGGCTCCAGATGCTCCAACACATCAATGCACACCACATAGTCCACGTCCCCGCCAGGCCGTGATGACAGGCTGGGGATGGCCGGATCGTAGCTTTGGCGATCGCTGAGGCTTGGCACATCCAGAAGATCCACAAAGCCACCCTGCCCCGCCCCGTAGTCCAGGATCGAGAGAGGCGCTGCGAGCTGAACCCATGGCTCGATGAAGCGCTTCATCCGCACGGCCGTGTTTCCATAGGTGCGCTGCCGGTGAAGCTCGGCGTAGGCGCCGATATTGCGCGTTTCCATCAAACCCTCTCACGCCGCCGCTGACACCGGCGACGATCCCCTTTGCCCCGGCTGCGTGTGGGGGAATGGGCGACGCCATATCTTTGCCATGGATGCCGCTCGCGACGAGCGCCCTATTACCCCAGTGGAACCGGAGCTTTGACCATGAGCGTTGCCCACTCCGCCGATACCGCCGACGACGCGCCCGATTTCATCCATATGCCCGCCCGCGAGGACGGGCCATCCATGGCGCAGATCAAGGCCGACGCCAACACAGGGATCCTTGCCGCGCTCCTCGCCGCCCGCAAGAGCCACGGGGGCAAGACCGTCGCGCTGGAGGACGGCGACAAACGCGTCCTCACCTACGACGATCTTGTCCGGGCGACCGCTGCATTTTCGCGCGTCATCAAGCGGGAATGTCCGGGCAAGGTGGTGGGCATTCTCCTTCCCTCCAGCGCCGGCGCAGCAATCGCATTCTTTGCCACGCTCGCGGCAGGGAAGACCCCGGCAATGCTCAACTTTACCGCGGGCCGCGGACCGCTCCTCGCCGCCTGCCGCGCGGCCAAGATCGGCGCAATCTTATCCGCCCACCGCTTCATTTCGCTGGCGAACCTGGAGGATTTGGCGAAGGCGCTGGAGGAGGCAGCGCCCGTGCTCGCGCTGGAAGACCTGCGCGAGAAGGTCGGACCGCTCGACAAGGCCTTTGCCGCCGCGGCTGCACCCCTTCGCCTCTTCCCCAAGGAGGACCCGCAGGACACGGCGGCCATTGTGTTCACCTCAGGCTCGGAAGGCGACCCGAAGGGCGTCATGCTCAGCCATCAGAACTTCATGGCGAACTTTGCGCAGATCGTCGCCGCTCTTCCTCTCGACCGGGTGGAAACCTTCTTCAATCCGCTGCCCATCTTCCACAGCTATGGGCTTGGCCCCGGAATGATCATGCCGCTGGTGCTGGGGCGCAGGCTGGTGCTTCACCCCTCCCCCCTTCGCGCCAAGGAAGTGGCGCAGCGGATCTCCGAGACGAAGCCCAACGTCATCCTCGCCACAGACACCTTCCTTCGCCAGTACGCCCGCGCTGGCGACCCGGGCGCGCTGTCATCGCTTCATTTTGCCGTGTGCGGTGCGGAGCGTGTGCGCCACGAAACCCGCGAACTCGTGCGCAGCCGCTACGGCTTTGAAGTGGTGGAAGGCTATGGCGTCACAGAGACGAGCCCCGTCCTTGCCGCCAATCACCCTGACGACATTCGCGACGGCACGGTGGGCAAACTCTTCCCCGGCATCGAAGCAAAGCTTGAGCGCGTGGATGGGTTAACGGACGGGCGCAAGCTCCACGTGCGCGGCCCCAACGTCATGGCAGGCTATCTCGATCCGCAGACTGGCAAAATCATCGGCCCGCCTGACGGATGGCACGACACCGGCGATGTGGTGGTGGTCGAAGACGGCTACATCTCGATCCGCGGCAGGCTGAAGCGGTTCGCATAGGTGGGCGTTGAATTTACCTCTGTTGTTGTTGTGGAGAACCTTGCAGGGGCCGTGTGGCCCGATGCGCTCCACGCCGCTGCCGCGGTCCCCGGGCGCAACCGCGGCGAAGCCATCGTGCTCCTCACCGAACAGTCTGACCCGACGCCGGAGACGCTGCACGCGCAGTTGAAAGCGGAAGGCCTTCCGGAGCGCTTCCTGCCAGACCGGATTATCACGGTGGAGCAGATCCCGGTGCTGGGCACCGGGAAGGTGGACACGGTCGCAGTGACTAAGCTCGCCCTGGAGTTGACCGCCGACTGACGGCCTTTCCGGCTTCGTCAGCAGGCGCCCACGTAGTCAAATAGCAATTCGTCCTGCTCGAAACGTCCCGTGGGGCGGCAACGGTTATGAACCTCGCGCTGCCCGGTCAGAACGATGGAATAGTCACCTTCGTAAAACCCGCTCACATTGTATTCCATCGGCGCGCCCACGCAGTGGCGAGAGAACCGCCGCGCCACGCCCGACAAGCCACCGGGTGCGGAGCGACCGTTGGCGAGTACGGTTCCGTTGCGCACCCCCGCACGGCGCAGAACGTCGCGCGGGCGGACGTAGGTGATGGTGAAGCTGCCGCCACGGTCCACAATGCGCATGATGGAGCCGTTATGGTTCCAGCAGCTTTGGGCCAAGGCCGGCACCGCCTTCAAACAAACGGCTGCTGCGCACAAACAAGCGACCGCGATAGTGGAAATGCGCATGGAATCCTCCGACAGCATGATCGTTTCTGTAAGCCGCAATTAAACATGCGGCTATCATGCTGGCGCAAGACGCGCGCGGAGGGAAGCTCTTTCGCTGGGTGCGGCCGTCAGTCCGACCCGCCGGCGGGTGCGCTCAGCGGTAAGGGGCGTCCGC
>JBCDFB010000122.1:0-8132 GCA_039178655.1 Pseudomonadota bacterium
CAAAAGATGCTCGCCTTCAAGGACGAAGGGGTCGACGGCAACGTCAAGGGCGTCGGCTTCCTGTTCACGAAAAACAAGGTGACGTCGTTTCAGGGTGTGGGCTCCATCTCAGGCCCCGGCAAGGTCCGCATCACGCCCGAGGAGGGCGAGCCGGAGGAGATCGAGGCGAAGAACATCATCATCGCCACCGGATCCGACATTGCCCGCCTGCCGGGGATCGAGATCGACGAAAAGCGTGTGGTCTCCTCCACCGGTGCGCTTTCCTTGCCGGAGGTGCCTAAGCGCATGGTGCTGGTGGGTGGCGGCGTCATCGGCCTGGAGCTAGGCTCGGTGTGGCGCCGGCTCGGCTCAGAGGTGACGGTAGTGGAGTTCTTGGACCGGATCATCCCCACCGAGGACAAGGAAATCTCCCGCCAGTTCGAGCGCATCCTGAAGAAGCAGGGCATGACCTTCCGCATGAAGTCGAAGGTGACAGGGATCGACACATCTGGCGACACGCTGAAGGTGTCGGTGGAACCTGCCGCCGGCGGTGACGGCGAGGTCATCGAGGCGGATGTGGTGCTGGTGGCCATTGGCCGCCGGCCCTACACGGAAGGACTGGGGCTGGAGAGCGTTGGCGTGGAACTGGACGAGAAGGGCCGCGTGAAGACCGATGACTACTTCCGCACCAACGTCCCCGGCATCTACGCCATCGGGGATGTGACGGACGGCCCCATGCTTGCCCACAAGGCGGAGGATGAAGGGGTCGCCGCTGCCGAGATCATTGCCGGCCAGGCGGGACACGTGAACTACGGTGCCATTCCCAATGTGGTTTACACCTACCCAGAAGTGGCGTCGGTGGGCAAAACCGAAGAGGCGCTGAAGGAAGCAGGCACAGCCTACAAGGTGGGCAAGTTCCCCTTCACCGCCAACGGCCGCGCCAAGGTGAACCGCACCACAGAAGGGTTCGTGAAGGTGCTGGCGGACGCCAAGACAGACCGCGTGCTGGGCGTCCACATCATCGGGCCGGACGCCGGAACCATGATCGCAGAGGCAGCGCTCGGCATGGAGTTCGGCGCCGCGGCGGAGGACATTGCCAGGACCTGCCACGCGCACCCCACGCTGACGGAGAGCATGAAGGAAGCCGCCCTCGCTGTGGACGGCCGCGCCATTCATATGTGAGCGCGCCGCCGGGCCGGCCCACGCCTCCCAAAGCGGTCGCGCGGGGAAGAGCCCTTACGGCAGGCGACAGCCCGATGGGAGCATCCGGCGTCGTGCGACCGGCGCGTGAACGGGAATGCTGAGCCCGCAGCGCCTCCGCGGGGGCGTGACAGTCTTTAACATGCGCTGGCGATTGGGCTGGCGGTCACTGCGCTGCCGCAGTGGGTGCGGGCGCGGTGGTGTCAGGCTGTTCGTTGCCAGAAAGTTCAGTCAGGCAGAGCCGCTCCGAGACGGTCGCCGGCGGTGCCTCGACAGCCTTTTCAAATGACTTCTCTACGGCGGTTTGGTTGCAAGCTCCTTCGCCAGTCAGGTGGCGGACGACGCTGCAAAACTCGTCGATGTTGTCTCGGTTGTTCCTGTGCGACAACACGGACGCTCGAAGGGCGCGCTGAATTGGGTGCGAGAGCCACCAATTCATTGAAATTGTACACATTGGGTCACGATCCACGTTCCGCACCGGCTTCACGTCAATGAAGATGATACCGTCTTCATTGTCTTTGCCGTCTTTGGACCGGTCCTTGGTGCGCGGCATTTGAGATGCCTTGTCAGCCGCCGATGACGATGTTTGCGCATCGGCGAGATCGGCGTTGCTGTCTGCGCCGGATGGCACCAGCGCTCTGGGCTGAATTTGGAACTTCACGCCGGGAGATGGGATCGTGTCGAGTCCGTTGGCGGTCTGCTGTGCGTCCTCGCGCTGCCGAAGGAGCCTGCCGGGGACCGTGCCTTCCGGCCGGCTCCTTCCCACCCCTGCCGCACCCAACCGCTGAATTTCATTCGCTGACAAAGCCGGAGGCAGCCGCCTGATGGCATCAAGGCTCATGTAGGCACGGCCGGACCGGGCTGTGCTCACAGCCGTGAGCGGGGTGCTGAAAGAACCGAAGAAACTCTCCCGGTAGGAGCCCCGCGGCGGGCGCGCGCTGATGTCGGTTTCAGGATCGTTGGTGATCACCAGAACCACCGGATCAATCCCCTTGCTGAGGAGCGCAACGGCCACATCGAACACCGTGGTGAGCCCGCTTCCCTCATAGTATCCGCCGTCGACAATCTGGTCGAAGTTGCCCTCGCGGCCAAACCCGACGCTCGGACCCCGGCGTGGGCAGTCCTTTTCGGCGTAGGGGAAGTCGCCCTCGGTGGACACGATGGGGAACCGCGCGCTGTTCGTGACGACGGTTTTGATCGGGATGTCGCGAATATCGCCGGCGCACACATCAATCGTCGGGCACCCGTTTCCACCGTCTTCAGGACAGTCGGGGTCGCTCAATTTCGGGTTGATCAGGTCGTAAACGTCCGTCGTGTCGCGGAAGACCGGCTCGTCGCCGTCATTTTGCGCCGCAATCGGCGAGGTGAGGATGCGGTTGCCGCGGTGGACTGAACTGCCGTTGGAGATGAGGAGCGGCAGCCAGCCCACGTCATCGCGCTGAGAGGTCGGCCGTTCGTCTTCATTCCTTTGTGGATCGTCAGGTGCCGCTGCCCCTCCCTCGTCGTCCCGTTCGTCGTGGACCCTCACCTCTTTCATTTTGCCGGCGTAAAGGGACAGGAAGTTCGCGTCGAACGGGCTCGGCGCTTCGTCCACCAAGTTCATTGCCGCGCGCACGTGACGGGCGAACGCGTCTTCAAGCATCCAGTTCCGGTCGTTCCCCGGCGCAAGCGGAATGGCGTCCTTGGTGAGCAGCGTGGCGACGGCGGGGCTCAGATAATCGCCGACCGTCAACAGCTCTAGGCAGTCCTGCCAACTGTTCACCACCGTTTCGGACTGTTCCGCTCCGGCGGGAACGAAGGAGCCGTGCCAGCCCTCCATGGACGCCCTTTTGTCGTATTTGGTCAGCGCATCCGGTTCGCGATCGAGGATCTCAAAAAGCCGCGACAGCCACTCATATGCTGCACCAAATAACAGCGGGCGCTCCACGGGGCGGGTGCGGCACGGAAACCCGTTTCCTCTTCTGGCATGCTGGAGAGCCGTGACCCACGCGGCGGCTCCCAATGTGCTGCCAGACACGGACGAGATCGCGAAGGTCTGCCGCGTCAGCGCCGGGCCCTCGGTCGCGGTGACGGGGCAAGGCGATTTGGTGCTGGGGCAGGTGAGATCCATCAGGTAGCCGAGTGTGGACGCGGTGAAGAACCCCGCGCGGCTCGCCCCGCCCGATGCCGCGATGAGGATCGCTTGGGGACACTTGTCCAGGCTCTCAAGGCAGCCGTTTGCCCGGCGCCACTCCCTGATCCACGCGTCGATGGATGGGCGCTTGTGCTCAAGGCCGTTGCTGTCTTCGGCCGTGCGGACCTGGTGCCGATCACCCCCTTCCAGAACGACAACGGCCGACAGCCCCAACGTGATGACGATCAGCGGAAGGCCCGTCCGGTGTGAGGCTGTGGACAGGAGCGTCAGAAGCGGAAGCCAGACGCCAAGAAGCAGGAACGCCAGGTAGGCGCGGTTCACGATGACCGACAGTGACGGCAAGATAATCAGCGCCACGAGAATGATCGTCAGCGCACCGGCTATGAACCAGAACAACGCGCTGAAGGCTCTGGTGGGCCGTGTTGCAGGGCGCACCACTGCCCCAGTGGAATCATCAATCACCACAGCAGCGGGCAGAAACGTGGGCCAGTACCGATCGTCGCCGGCTGACTTGCCGTGGGTCAAGAAGTAAAGGAGCAGAATGACGGCAAACACCGCCACCATGGCCACGGCTGCCAAAAGCGCCGTGGTTTGAAGGTGTTGCTCGAGTTGCTTGGCCGCCAAGACCCGCAGAGGCAATCGTTCATCCGCGTTCCAAAGCGCGTAGATGACCAGACCCCCGCCGATGGCCGGGATCAGAAATGGCACGATGCGTGTCGCCCACAAGTATCGCCGGCGCAGAAGGTCGTAGCGTGATTTGCTCAACCGGCGGTCACTGCCGAGCCGGACCGCCCAAAAGGTGCCGCTGATGGCGTAGCGGGCGCAGACGTACAGCGCACCGAGCCACAGAGCGAAAGCGAACGGGAAAAGCAGCCAGAACACCAAAGAGGCGTAGTGCCGGAGATCGAGGAACAGGTCCGACGCTTGGGGGACATGGACGAACGCGAGTGCGAGGAGGGCACCGACCGTCGGGACACGGCAGACCCAGAGAACGCGCAGCAGCGCCGGCCAGAAAAGGATTGTCGGCGCAAGAACGGCAAGGGAACGAAAGTTGAGCATGCCTCAACCAAAAATTATGCTCCACAACCTTGCGACACTACCGAGTGCCGATCAAGCGGTGCGGAACTGCACACTCGGTTCCCCTCGTCGGCGTGCAGGCGTGGATGAGGCGTTGGTTGCCAGCGTTTAGCGCGCCGGGCCTCGCCGGCTGGGGGGCCTCAGTGCGCTCCGCCCACCAAAGGGCGGAGACTGCCGCGGACATGGCGTTCGTCGAACCCTTTTGAGCGCCTTGGCCTTCGGGTCAAATCGCGAGGCTTAGAGCCCTGCGCGATGGAAAGCCCAATGCGCAGAGCAGCGGGCAGATGCTAGGAGAGCCGTTGGCCGTTCCTCAATCGTCCAGATTGTTGATGCGCTCGCGCAGTTCGCGACCGGTTCGGAAGAACGGGACCCGCTTTTTGACCACTGAAACGGCCTCGCCGGTGCGCGGGTTGCGGCCCTTCCGGGCTTTGCGTTCGCGCACCGAAAATGCACCGAAGCCGCGAAGCTCGACCCGGTCGCCGTTGCGCAACGCCATCGCAACCTCGTCAAGGATCGTGTTGACGACCGCCTCAACCTCCCGCTGCATCAGATGCGGGTTCCGCAGGGCCACACGTGTAATGAGTTCTGACTTGATCACCGGTGCACCCCCTCGCTGTCAAGGATGCCAGGGTGCCAAATCATCCAAAGGCCGTCAATGGAAGTCATTGGAATATTTGGAGAAATTGGCAAACCGAGACCGGAAATCACACCTGCGAGCAGCCGCTCCCCCCAGCGTGCGCCGAGCGGTCCGTCGCCGCGCCGGCTGGGCCTATAGGTGCGCACAGGCAAATCCCGTTCAACGCCTCGCTCGCGGGTGAGCCAGGCAACGGCATCATCCTCGCCGCCAAGCTCGTCCACCAAACCGTTTTCAAGCGCCTGGGCGCCTGTGAAGATCCGCCCGTCGGCAAGGGTGCGCGCACGCGCCTCCGTCATGTCCCGCCGCTCAACCACAAGGCCCAAAAACCAGTCGAAGGTGTTGTCCACCACAGCCTGCAGCGCCGCCACGGCAGCAGGCGTTGGCGCGTCAAACGGGTTGGGCTCGGCCTTCAGCGGCCCTGACACCACTTTGGACACTTCAATGCCCCAGCTCTCCAAGAGCTGTTCCACGCGGCCATACTGCACGATGACGCCGATGGACCCGGTAAGGCTGGTGCGCTGGGCAACGATGTGATCGGTGGCGAGCGCTGTCATGTAGGCCGCTGACGCGCCGAGCGTGTTCACATGGGAGACGACGGGTTTGTCCGCGGCAAATGCCCTGAGCGCTTCGTAAAGCCGCTCCCCTCCCACGGAAGTGCCGCCGGGGGAATCGATGGAGACCAGGAGGGCGGCCACGTCATCGTCCTTGCGCAGCCGCTCAACCAGCTGCAGCAGCGGCCTGTCGGACAAGATCGCGCCCTGAACGGCAATGCGCGCCACATGCTTTTGGCCAAGCTCCACCTGGGTGAGGACGACCGCGGTGACAGCGCCGATCACCGCAAGCACTGCAACCGCACGCCACGCCGTCACCCGGCGGATGAGCCGGCGGCGGTCCATGAGCGTATCAACGTCAAGCGCCATTTCAGCCTCCGCTTCAGCTTTGTGCCGCTACTGCGGCGGCGTTCCGTTTTGGGCCAGAACATCGCCCACCAGATAAAGTGAACCGCCAATCAGAATGCGTGGTGGCGGCTCGAAGCGCCAGTTCTCCGACAACAGCCGCAGCGCAGTCTTCACGGAGGCCACCGGTTCCGCGGAAAGGTCGGCCGCCTCCGCTGCCCGCGCAAGGGCTGCGGGCTCCAGTGACGCACTCGCCCCCGGGACCGCGACGGTGAAGACGTGCCGCACGAGCCCCGCAAAGGCGCGGAAGTAGCTGACAGGATCCTTCGTGGCGAGCATTCCTGCAATCAGGAACAGGGGCCGCGAGACGCGCTCTTCCAAGTCCGCCATCGTGGTCGCAATCACCTCGCCGGCGTCCGCATTATGCCCGCCATCCAGCCAGATCTCAGCGTTGGGCAGAGTAAAGCCTGCGATCTTGCCTTCGCTGAGCCGCTGCAGCCGACCCGGCCAGGCGGCTTTGATGACGCCCTCCTCAATGGCTACGGGGGAGGACAGCAGCTTGGTGACCCGGCTGGTGGCAATGGCGACACCTGCGTTCGTGAACTGGTGCCGGCCGAAGAGTTTGGGGGCGGGAAGGTCCATCAGCCCGTCGCCGTCTTCAAACACCAATCGGCCGTGCTCCTGGAGCACCGACCAGTCGTCGCCGCCCAGATGCAGCGGTGCGGCAAGGCGCGCGGCAGCCCGCTCGATGACCGATGCCGGACCTGGCTTTTGCGGCGCGGAGATGACCGGCCTGAAGCGCTTGATGATCCCCGCTTTTTCGGCGGCGATCTTGTCCAGCGTGTCGCCCAGAAAATCCATGTGGTCGAAGCCGATGGTGGTGATGACGCTCGCCATGGGCCGATCAACCACGTTTGTGGCGTCAAGCCGGCCGCCAAGGCCCGTTTCCAGCACCAGGAGATCGGCAGGGTTTTGCGCAAACAGCAGGAAGGCCGCTGCGGTTGTGATCTCAAAGAAGGTGATGGGTTCGCCGTCGTTGGCGTTTTCCGCCTCGATCAGCGCTGCGGCAAGGTCGTTATCGCTCACCAGCACGCCGCCGCCGGCTGCGCCCAGGCGGATGCGCTCGTTAAAGCGCACCAGGTGGGGGGACGTGTAGACGTGGACGCGCTTGCCGTCAGCCTCCGCCATTGCGCGAAGGATGGCGCACACGCTGCCCTTGCCGTTGGTGCCTGCCACGTGGATGGTGGGGGGCAGCTTCGTTTGCGGTTCGCCGAGCGCCGTCAGCAGCCGTTTCAGGCGACCGAGCGAAAGGTCGATGTGCTTGGGGTGAAGCGCCGCGATGCGCTCCAGGATTGGTGCAGAAGCGTCCATCCCCTTAGCGAGCGGCCTCCTTGGCAGGTGCTTTTGCGTCTTCGGCAACCACCTCGTCCTCGCCGGCGGCAGTTTCGCCCGGGTCGGTCTGGGCGATCTCAGCGCCCTCCTCTTGCGCTTCTGGACTTTCCGGGTCCGTCTCCGGTTCCGGCACAGGGGGCGGCGGGTCCTGGTGCATCAGCACGCGAAGAACGCTTGCCAGCTTGGCGCGGAGATCATGACGCTGGACCACCATGTCCACCATGCCATGCTCGTAAAGATACTCCGACCGCTGGAAGCCGTCCGGCAGCTTTTCGCGGATCGTCTGCTCGATCACGCGTGGGCCGGCAAAACCGATGAGCGCGCCGGGCTCTGCAATGTGCACATCCCCCAGCATGGCGTAGGACGCTGTCACGCCCCCGGTTGTTGGGTTTGTCAGCACCACGACGTAGGGCAGCCCCGCCTCCTTTAGCGCAATGATGGCGGCGGTCGTGCGGGGCATTTGCATGAGAGAAAGGATCCCCTCCTGCATGCGCGCGCCCCCTGACGCGGCGAACAGGACGTAGGGCGTCTTGTCGGCAAGGGCGGTCTGCGCACCGGTGACGATCGCCTCGCCCGCCGCCATGCCGAGCGAGCCGCCCATGAAGCCAAAGTCCTGCACCGCAACGGTGACGGGGAGCGTTTCGATGGTGCCCTTGGCAAGGGTTACCGCATCGTCCCGCCCCGTTTTAGCCCGCGCATCGCGCAGCCGGTCCAAATACCGGCGCTCATCGCGGAACCTCAGAGGGTCCTGGGTCACCTGCGGTGTGGCAATGGTCTCGTAGGCGCCGTCATCAAACAGGCTTGCCAAGCGGTTGGG
>JBCDFB010000123.1:0-8108 GCA_039178655.1 Pseudomonadota bacterium
GCGGGCATGACGGGCATACCGCCATGCTCCTTGGCGCGGCAAAGTACCTCAGCGAGACGCGCAATTTTGACGGCACGGTCGTTGTCGTGTTCCAGCCGGCCGAAGAGGGCGGTGCCGGTGCCCAGGCAATGCTGGACGACGGGTTGGTCACCCGCTTTGGCATCCAAAGGGTCTTCGGGCTCCACAATTTCCCCGGCCTTCCTGTGGGGAACTTCGCCATTCGGCCAGGCCCCCTCATGGCCTCTGCGGACAGGCTGCGGATCACCATCACCGGCCTGGGCGGGCACGCTGCGCGACCGCACATCTCCGCCGACCCCATTGTGGCCGGGGCAGCCATTGTCACCGCTGCCCAGTCCATCGTCGGCCGGAACGTTGACCCGCTGGAAGCGGCGGTGCTGTCCATCACGATGTTCAACGCGGGCACAGCAGACAACATCATTCCCCAGCGGGCAGAGTTGCGCGGCACTGTGCGGACCCTGAAGCCGGAGGTGCGCGACCTCATGGAGACGCGCCTCACCGAGATTGCCAAGAGTGTGGGCGCCGCCCACGGCTGCAGTGTGGAGTTGCAGTATTTGCGTGACTATCCTGTCACTGTGAACGATGACGACCAGGCCGAGTTCGCCGCCGACATTGCCGCGAAAGTGGTTGGCGACCAGAAGGTCGACCGCAACGTTGTACCGACGATGGGAGGTGAGGACTTCTCCTTCATGCTGAACACCGTCCCGGGCGCCTTCATCTTTGCCGGCGTGGGCGAGGACGTGGCAAATCTCCACAACGAAGCCTACGACTTTAACGACGAACTCATCCCGTTCGGCTGCTCCTATTGGGCAACGTTGGTGGAAACGGCACTGCCCCGTGCGGCATAGAGAGGCCGGCAGGTTTGAAGGTGGTGTGATGAATACGGTGAAGTTCAACGCCATGTCGCAGGGAGACCGGGAGGACTTCCTGTTTCTGGAGGAGCGCGAGAGGCAGTCCGCAGCCCAGGTGGGCAAACGCCTGCTCGACGCGCTTGAAGCGCTTGGCGACGCGGAATCGGCGTATCAGGTGTCGCGCAAGGAACACTGCATCCAGGCCGCAACGCGGGCTTGGCGCGACGGCGCTGACCCTGACTGGGTGGTCACCGCGCTGATGCACGACGTGGGCGATCTTTACGCCCCCTACAACCACGATGAATACGCCTCGGCCATCCTGCGGCCCTATGTGCGCGAGCAGTGCACATGGGTCGTCGCCCACCACGGCATGTTTCAGCGGTACTACTACGCCCATCACTTCGGTGGCGACCGCGACGTGCGGCGCCGATATCGTGACAGCCCCTACTACGATGACTGTGTGATGTTCTGCGAGCGGTGGGATCAGGCCTCGTTCGACCCAACGTTTGAAAGCCTGCCTCTGGACCACTTCAGGCCGATGGTTGACCAGGTGTTCGGCCGCGAACCCTACCAGCCGCGTGTGATTGCCGCCGGCCAGCGCCTGCCCCTCATGGATCCGGCGGTTGCCTCGCAACGCCGCTGAAGTGACGACGCCCCGGTGAGGGCGCGCACCCGCCCCACATCTTTTTGGCGGGTAGAGTGGGTCGCAACCTGATGCAATCGTGTGTGGTTGCGCATCCTGCCACCTGCGACCGGGCGCAAACGCGATTAGTCTCTCGCGCCGCCCCACAATCGTGACAGCCTTAAGGTCCCGCCGCCTCAACCGCGTTGTTCACAGCGAGGCTTGGTACCCGATAAAGGCCGCGTAGAGCCCCAGCAGCGCTGCGCCCTCCCACCGTGCGACCCGGCGGCCGGTGGCCACAACCACCACCAAAATCACGGAAATGATGACCATCATCGGAATGTCGAAGGAGCGCATGCTTTCCGACACGGGGATGGGGGAGACCAGCGCGGTGATGCCGCCGATGCCGATGGTGTTGTAAACGTTGGAGCCCAGCACGTTGCCGAGCGCAATCTCGGAGTGCTTTTTCAGGGCTGCCATGACGGACGTTGCAAGCTCCGGCAGCGACGTGCCGACGGCCACCAGGGTGAGGCCGATCACCTCTTCCGACACATCAAACAGCCGCGCAACGTCCACCGCGCCCTGGACCAGGAACTCGGCCCCCGCAACCACCAGAACGAGGCCTGCCAACAGGAACACAATCGACAGGGCAAGCGGCGTCGCGCCGGCTTCGGGGACATCATCCTCCGCGGCGCTTTGCTTGCGGTCCGACCTGATGGTGTAGACGAGATAAGCCACCAGAGCGGCCACAAAGACCGCGCCCATCCAGCGCTCGATCACCCCGGTCCACGCGGCCGCCGCAAACGCCACCGCCGTGACAATCACGATGGAGCCATCCCGCAGGACCGCTTCCCGCGACGTGAAAAATGGCCGCATCAGCGCAGCAGCGCCCAGGATAAGCAGGATGTTGGCAATGTTGGAGCCGACGATGTTGCCCATGGCGATGCCGGGCGCTCCGGCGAGCGCTGCGCGGATGCAGGTGACCAGTTCAGGTGCAGACGTGCCGAACCCCACAATCACGACGCCGACCACGAGGGGCGAGATGCCCAGGCGCACGGCAATGGCCGACGCACCACGCACGAGAAGCTCGCCGCCCGCCAGCAGGCCGGCGAACCCGCCGACGATCATGAGGGCTAGGACCATGTATTCTCACCTGGAAACAAAATTGCCCACGGCTTGGCCGAGCGCTGAGGATGAAGGACGCACATACGCTCCGGCGTGCCGCAGTCCTCGTGCTGGAATAGTGAGCGCACAGGGCAAGTTCAACGGCGCACCGGCTCGCGGGGCGTCGGCCGCCAGTCCGGCGGGGCCATTTCAAAGCCATCGAACGAAAACCCCGGGGCAACTGTGCAACCGACGAGGGTCCAAGCACCGAGGGATTCGGCCGTTTGCCAATGGTTTGCGGGAACGACCACCTGTGGCCGCTCGCCATGCACAACGTCTGGCCCAAGCCGATATGCGGTCGCGTCATGGCCGTTGGGCGACAGCGTAAGCGCCAACGCCGCGCCCGCGTAGTAGTGCCAGACCTCGGCAGCATCCACCTTGTGCCAGGCCGAACAGTCGCCAGCTTCCAGGAGATAGTAGATGGCTGTGGAGTGCCCGCGCCCACCGCTCGGCGCATCGCGGAAGGTCTCCACGAAGTAGCCGCCCTCCGGGTGCGGCTGCATTTTGAGTGCGTCGATGATGCTCTTGGAAGTGGTCAAAACGTATCCCGCCCTGCGCGCAGCTTTGCAAAAACCTCGGCCGGGCCGGCGCCTTCAAGGCCCAGAGCCCGGGCAAGCGAAGGATCATCGGCCCGCATAAAGGGGTTCGTGGCTTTTTCAGCGGCCATCGTCGTGGGGACGGTGGGCTCGGCGGCTGCGCGAGCCTCTTCAACCGCCTTCAGACGTGCGCCAATGGCCGCGTCATCAGGCAAGGCCTGATGGGCAAAGCGCGCGTTCGTGAGCGTATATTCGTGGCCGCAATAGATCTTGGTCTCATCGGGCAAACGGGCGCGCAGTTTGACGAACGAGGCCCACATGGTTGCCGGATCGCCCTCAAATAGTCGGCCGCAGCCCATTGCAAACAGTGTGTCTGCGGTGAACGCGATGGCCTGATCCGGCAAGTGAAAGCTGAGGGGGTTTTTCGTGTGGCCAGGCGTCTCGATGCAGTCGACCCGCACGTCGCCGAGATGGATCGTCTCACCGTCTTCCAAGAGCGTGTCGAGACCGTCAATCCGGTGCGCTTCCGCCTTCGGCCCGTAGACCGTCGCCCCACCCTTAACGCCCGCAATGGCCTGAACATGGTCCGGGTGGTGGTGGGTGATGAGGATGCTGGTGAGAGACCAGCCTTCGTTGGCAAGCACGGCGTTGATGGGGGCGGCCTCCGGAGCGTCCACCAGGATTGTCTGATCACCCTCGTGGAGGAGCACGGCATAGTTGTCCGACAGACAGGGAATGAGGCGAACCTCCGCCATGAAAATCTCCAGCGTAGTGTGCCGCGACAAGGACCACCGCGGGGATCAGCGGGTGGCTTGCGCGCGCCCTGCCACGTCGCCCATACGCCAGGTGACCTCGCACCGCACAGCCACCACCGGCGCCTGCGCGGTAACATAAAGGTTTAGCCCCAGTCACCATCGGCGTGTTTTTTGTGATGCACAGGCGCAAACTCGGCCGCCTTTGCGCAAAAGGGCGCCCTGGATCCACGAGAGCGTGTTTCAACCGTCAAGACCCGCGCGCTAGTATGGGCCTTGCGGTGGGCACACCGCACAAGCGCCATCCTTTTTTGGCCGTGCGGCGGCGGAGCGACCTTGATGCACCACGATGTGACCGAGCTTCGCGACTTCTACCTCACCCCGCTTGGCCGCGTTGCACGGCACATCACCTCGTCCGAGATCCGCTCCGTCTGGCCCTCGGCGAGGACCGACCGTGTGCTCGGCCTCGGCCACACCACACCGTACTTGAGGCCATTTTTGGCGGAGGCGGAAAGGGTCGTTGCGGTGATGCCGGCGTCGGAGGGCATTTTGCATTGGCCGCCCGAAGGCCCCAACGTGACCGCGCTCGCCTTCGAAGACCGGTTGCCGCTGCCCGACAACTCCATCGACAAGCTCTTGATGGTGCATTTGTTGGAGGCAACGCGTGACCCGGTCTCGGTGCTGCGCGAAGCGTGGCGGGTGCTGGTGCCGGCGGGCCGCATTCTGGTTGTGGTCCCCCACCGGACCGGAGCATGGGCACGGGCAGACCATACGCCCTTCGGCCTCGGCCGGCCCTATTCCAGTTTGCAGCTAACGCGCCTTCTGGCCGACGCGTCCATGGAGCCGCTGCAAACGCGGCGCTTCCTCTGCGTCCCGCCCAGCCGTCGGCGGCTCATCCTGCGCTCGACAAGGGGTTGGGAGCGCGTGGGACGCCAGCTCTGGCCGCGCTTTTCCGGTGTCATTGCCGTTGAGGCTGAAAAGGTCATGGTCCGCGGTATTCCGGTGGCCAAGAAGGAGTTTAGCCTGCGCGTTGCCGTGCCTGGCTTAGCGCCGGTGCCAAAGCCCGCCACCTGCGCAATCACCTGCGAAGCAAAAACACCGCCTGCTCCCCCAGAAGGTTCCAGAACCACCACGGCGCATTAAGGGGGATGCGTTGGCCGCCGGTGTTGAGCGCGATGGCCTTCTCCAGCTCCACGCCCATCTCGTCGCAGAGCGCGACGAAATCGCGGATCGTGCAAAAATGGATGTTCGAGGTGGCCCACCAGGGGTCGGGCAAGAGCCCGGTGGTCGGCATCCGCCCCTCCACCAAAAGCTGAAGGCGCAGTTTCCAAAAGCCGAAATTCGGGAACGAGACAATGCAGCTGCGGCCAATGCGCAGGAGGTTCTCCAGCACATGCTTGGGATCGCGGGTGGCCTGGATGGTCTGCGACAGGATCACGTAGTCGAACGCGTCGTCAGGATAAGCGTCAAGGTCCGTATCCGCGTCCCCCTGGATGACGGAAAGACCCATGGCGACGGCGCGGTTCACCCCACTTTGGCTGAGCTCGATGCCGCTGGCACGCACGCCATGGACGCGCTCCAAGAGCGCCATTAAAGCGCCGTCGCCGCATCCCACGTCCAGAATGCGGCTGCCCGGTTCAACCAGATCGCGGATGACCTCATAGTCGACCCGGCGTGCGATGGGTGGCGCGGCCGTCAAGCGGCAGGCCCCGGCGCAGGCGGGTCGATCCCGCGGGCGCGGGCGGCGCCGGTCAGAAATCCGCGCACGGCTGCGTGAAACTCCGGCTCCTCCAGCAAGAACGCATCGTGGCCCTTGTCGGTCTCAATTTCCACAAACGAGACCTGTGCGCCGGCCGCATTGAGGGCGTGAACGATGGTGCGGCTTTCCTCGCTGGGGAACAGCCAGTCGGACGAGAAGGAGACCACGCACCACCTGGTGGGCGTGCCGCGAAATGCGTTGGCCACGCGCCCCCCGTGTTGGACGGCAAGATCGAAGTAATCCATGGCGCGCGTCAGATAGAGGTAGCTGTTGGCGTCAAACCGGTCGACAAACGTCGAGCCCTGGTGCCGCAGGTAGCTTTCGATCTGAAAGTCTGCCTCAAAGCCGTAGGTCACCACGTCGCGGTCCTGCAGGGCGCGGCCGAACTTTCGGTGCAGCGCCGTTTGCGACACGTAGGTGATGTGCGCCGCCATGCGTGCCACCGATAGGCCTTTACGCGGACGAACCGCCTCGTCGATGTAGCGCCCGCCCCGCCAATCCGGGTCGGCCATGATCGCCTGACGCCCCACCTCGTGGAAGGCAATGTTCTGGGCTGAATGGCGCGTTCCGGCCGCGATGGGGAGCGCTGAAAAGACGCTCTCGCCATAGCTTGCCCCCCATTCCAGCACCTGCATGCCGCCCATGGAGCCGCCAACCACTGCAAAGAGTGACTCAATCCCAAGGTACTCCACCAGCCGCTTTTGCGCGCGCACCATGTCGCCGATGGTCACCACCGGCATGGTAAGGCCGTAGGGGCTGCCGGTGGCCGGGTCGATGGAGGCCGGCCCCGTGGTGCCCGAACAGCCGCCCAGCACGTTGGCACAGATGACGAAAAACCGGTCCGTATCCACCGGACGGCCGGGGCCGACGAGCGCCTCCCACCAGCCAGCGCGCGACGTCACCGGGTGCCGGTTGGCCGCATGCTGATCCCCGGTCAAAGCATGGCAGAGGAGGACCGCGTTGGTGCGCTCCCCGTTGAGGGTACCGTAGGTTTTGTAGGCGATTTGCCACGAAGGGAGGGACACACCAGCGTCAAGAACAAGGGGTGCATCGTCGAAACGGGCGACGGGCGAGGAAGGGACATCCACCTCACGCCGGCGCCGCGCCTCGCGCTCACTGACGTGGGCTTCGGCAGTGGGCTCGCCGCGCGGCACGCCGGTCGGCATCGTCCCGTCGGTCACCCGCTCACTCCTCCCCGTTGGCGGCCGGGCACATGATTGCGCGCCTCGTCCGCAACACGCTGGGTAGGCGGGCGGCTTGGCACTCCGTTTCGCAGCGGTCAACGTTTTCTTTGCCTCGGGCCGATCAAGCCGCTATCGACTGCGGGTTTCCTCACGAGCACCGAAATTTCGCGCCAAAGCCATGTCCGCGCCCGCATCGACAGATACCCCGGCTGAGGCCCTGGCAACGCTGCGCGCCCGGCTTGACGCGGTGGACACCGGTATCCACCGCCTGCTGCGCGAGCGCTTTGAGATCGTGGAGGCGATCGGTGCGGAAAAGGGCAGCGACGGGCCTGTGATCCGCCCGGCGAGAGAGGCCGCCGTCATCGAAAACCGCCTCGCCCTCCACAAGGGCTCCCTGCCGCCGGTGATGCTTGCCCATATCTGGCGCGTTTTGATCAGCGCGGCGTGCGCGGTCCAGCGACCTTTCAGCGTCCACACGTCCGGCGCGCTCGCAGCGGCCCTGTTTCTTTACGGGCCAGTCCCCGTGCATCACCACCCAAACGCACGGGACGCTGTGCGCGCGCTCGGCGATGGCGATATCGCGGTGGTCCCGGAAGCATCGGCATGGGTTGAAGGGCTCGGCCTTCCTGAAGATGGCGCCGGACCGGCTGGCGTGGACGAAGCGCCCCATGTCATTGCGCGCGTCACCCTCTCGGGCGGCAGCGCGGTCGTTGTCATTGCAGGGGCAAAGGTCTCCCATGGGGCAGGCCCGGAAGCGGCCGTTCTGCGCGACGGAGCGGCCCACTTCATCAGCGCCAGCGACATTGTGGCCGATGACACGGTGCTTGGCCGCTACCATCCCTTTCCAGTGGAAATTCCAGCTTTTGAAACGAGTTCTTGAATGAGTGCGACCCGCCCCTCGATCCCGCAGCCGCGCGCGTCGGTCCTGTCCATCGCACCCTACGTGCCCGGCCGGTCCACCGCCGGCGGCAGCGCGAAGGAGCACAAGCTCTCTTCCAACGAGAACCCGCTTGGGGCGAGCGATGCTGCGCGCGAGGCCTTCATCTCCGCCGCCACAAGCCTTGAGCGCTACCCTGACGGCGGTGCCACCGCGCTGCGCGCCGCCATTGCCGATGCCTACGGCCTCAATGCCGACAGGATCATCTGCGGCAACGGTTCGGACGAAATTCTCGCCATGATTGCGACCGCCTATTTGGACGAAGGCGACGAGGCGGTTTTCACC